>DBFBJF010000338.1:0-4511 GCA_048203265.1 Candidatus Merdiplasma sp. | reverse complement strand
GTCAGGTGGAGCGTTACATAAGAAAGGGTGATCTGTGCATCGATGCCACCATGGGGAATGGGAATGACACCGAGTTCCTCTGCCGTGCCGTGGGAGAGACCGGGCGGGTGCTGGCCTTTGATATTCAGCCGGCGGCCCTGGAGCGCACAAAAACCCGCCTCAGGGAAAAACTGGGTTTCTGTAACTATGAGCTGCTTCTGGAGAGCCATGAGCGAATGAATGTTTACGCTGAGACGGAAACCGCAAGCTGTATCATGTTTAATCTGGGATATTTGCCGTCGGGGGATCACAGGCTGTCCACCCGGGCGGACAGCACGTTGAGGGCCTTGGAACAGGCGCTGGGACTGGTTCGCCGAGGCGGTGTAATCAGCGTCTGCATTTACAGCGGCGGAGACAGCGGATTTGAGGAGCGGGACGCTGTGCTGGCCTGGCTGAGACAGCTGGACGGAAGAAACTATCTGGCACTGGTGACCCAATATTACAACCGGCCCAACGATCCTCCCATACCTGCCCTGATCTTGAAGCTGTAATGATGGTACCGTCCAGGCAGAAATCCCCTGCTATATTCCATTCCAATCCGCGCATACTAACTGTATCGAAGGATAAAGGAGGAAATGTGCAAATGTGGATTTACGAGAAGAGACTTCAGTATCCAGTGAAAATCACAAAGACCTGTCCCAGGACGGCTAGGCTGATTATCAGCCAGTACGGCGGCCCGGACGGAGAACTGTCGGCCTCCATGAGGTATCTGGCTCAGCGCTACACCATGCCGGTCAAATCGGTGGGCGGTCTGCTTACGGATATTGGAACCGAGGAACTGGGCCATATGGAGATGATCTGTGCCATGGTGTATCAGCTGACAAAAAATCTGACAGTAGAAGAAGCGAAAGCGGAGGGCTTTGACGCTTACTATATTGATCACACCGCCGGCCTTTGGCCCCAGGCGGCAGCAGGGCTTCCCTTTACCGCCATAGAATTCCAGTCTAAGGGCGATGCCATCACAGACCTGACGGAGAACCTGGCTGCGGAGCAAAAGGCCCGCACGGTATATGACAATCTGCTGCGGATGATTCCGGATCCGGAAATCAGAGAACCGCTGAAATTTTTGAGAGCCAGGGAAATCGTCCATTTCCAGCGCTTCGGGGAAGCTCTGGAAAAGACAAAGGAGAAGCTGGACGCGAAGAACTTTTACTATTTTAACGGGGAGTTCGACAAACAGTTTTTTCCCTCATCCGTTGACGGGGCAGAAAGTCATATTTAATTAACCGTTGTCTCACTGCCGGAAACATGTTACAATCAGTCATAATGATGTGACGGAACAGGCAGTAGGAAACAATGAGCGGAAAAAATGTGCGATTGAAAGACAGATATCATTTGGCGGTAAAAATTCAGATGGGCATCATTGTGACAATCTTCATTTTGGGGATTGTCATAATCATTTGGAATGCATCGGAATTAAAGGCAGTGCTGCGGGACAGTACGACCCAATATGTACAGGACGTGGCTTATCAGCAGGCCAGAGGAATTAAGGCCCGCTTTGACGCGGACAGACAGACCATGGAGCAGGTGGCGGAACGGATCCCTCAAATAGATGAAAGCGAATTGGAGGAATATTTGGAGGAGACCGGGAAAGAAATCGGTTTTGACCAGCTCCTGGTATGGAACCGGGAAGAATTGGCGGAGGCGGATTTGAGAGATGACCAGGGGCAGGCCATCGATATGTTCCCTGTTTTTGACGGCGAGATCTCGCTCTCCTATGGGGCAGGCCAGAGGGTTTATTTTGGAGTGCCCATCCGGGAAGGGGAGCAGATCAGCCGGGCGCTGCTGGGCGTGAGAGAGCAGAGTACCATGCAGGCCATGATACAGCCGAAAAGCTTTGGCGGTGCGGGGCTGTCCTGCGTTGTGAATCGGAACGGTGAGGTGATTTTGTCTCCCACAGATATGAAGCCCTTTCTTCAGTTGAATGATATTTTTTCCAAGGAAGAGGCCACTGACACCGGACGGAATATCAGGAAGATGGGACAAAACATAGAAAACAATCAGTCCGGCGCCTTTCGCTTTGCCGCGGTGGATGGGGCGGATCTGATTTTATCTTACCAGCCCATCGGACTGAATGACTGGGTTTTGCTTACTCTGGTGCCGGCGGGACTGATTGCGGGAAATGCGGATGCGTATATTCTTCGCACATTTTTGATCGTGGGAGTGATTATCGCCATCTCTGTATGGATGCTGGCCCTGATTATTTTTACTTTCAGGCGTAATCGAAGGCAGTTGGAAATAAGCGCTTTTGAAGATACCCTCACCGGTGGGATGAACAACGCGGCGTTTCAGCAAAGCTGCAGACAACTGCTGGATCAGAAGCCTCCCTCCACCTACACAGTTATTTTACTGAACGTCCGGGATTTTAAGCTGATCAATGAATTTTTTGGCATTTCCGCGGGCAATGATACTCTGCGTTATATCTACCGGACTCTGCGGGAACATGTTCGTCCCGGGGAACTGGTGGCAAGAGGCGAGGCGGATAACTTTTTCCTTTGTCTGGAAGAGGCCGATCCGGAAATCATTCAGCAGCGCCTGGAGAAGATGACGGATAAGGCCAGCCGTTTTCAGGAGTCCGATGATGAATACTATGCATTGAGCTTTCGGGAGGGAGCCTGCCTGGTGGAGGATCCGTCGGTGGAGGTGCCCATTATTCAGGACCGGGCCAGGATTGCCTGCCAGCGTCAGGGCAGGTCAGATCAATGCGTGTTTTACAGCAGGGATCTGACTGAGACGCTCCGGAGGGAGCAGGAGTTGGCGGGACGTTTTGAACAGGCCCTGGAGAGCGGAGAGTTTCAGATCTTTCTCCAGCCCAAAGTGCGGCTGAAGGACAGGTGCATCGGGGGAGCGGAAGCGCTGGTCCGGTGGATGAATCCGCAGGAGGGGATGATTTCGCCGGGCGATTTTATTCCGGTGTTCGAGCGCAATGGCAGCATCTGCAAGCTGGATCTGTATGTGTTTGAGAAGGTATGCGTGCTGATGCGCCGATGGAAGGAGGAAGGACGGCCGGATCTGCCGGTGTCTGTAAACCTTTCGCGGGTGCATTTTCGAAATCCTGATTTTCTCAGGCCTTTTTGCGAACTGAAGGACAAATATCAGATTCCGGACGGAATGTTAGAGCTTGAGGTGACGGAATCTATATTTTTTGACGATGCTCAGATCAAAATGGTGAAAGAGTCCATTGGAAAGATACATGCCTGCGGCCTGAACTGTTCATTGGATGACTTTGGCATGGGATTTTCTTCTCTGGGACTGCTGAAGGAGTTTGATGTAGACGCCATCAAGCTGGATCGTCGGTTCTTTGATGACATGGAGAGCGAGAAGTCCTGGAAGGTAATTGAGAGTTTTATGGAGCTGCCGGGAAAGCTGGGTATGGGCGCAGTGGCGGAGGGAATTGAGACGGAGGAACAGTTGGAGCTGCTGCAGAAAACTGATTGTCAGATGGTGCAGGGCTATGTTTTCTCCAAACCCCTCTGCGTGGAAGCTTTTGAGCAGTGGTGGGAAACGCACAGATCACGCGGTTGACAATCAGAGGATCCGTACTATAATAGTTCTTGGAAGAAAGGTTATGTAAAATAACTGTTTATCCAAGAACTATTTTTATTTCGCAGAAAACTGCGTTCCGATGAAACAAAAACTGCTCTGCGGGGATTGCACTGCGGCGGAATGTTGCAGAAAGGGAGGGATTACAATCAAAAGAACCACGGATTTTTTAATGAACATCAGACGGATGATTAAGCTGCATGAGAGCATGCTGAAGGAGATATGCGCAGAATATGGCCTGACGCTGACGGAGGCTTCTGTGATCAGCTTTCTTTACAACAATCCCAGCAGGGATACAGCGGCAGATATTGTGGAGCTGAGAATGCTGCAGAAGAGCAACGTGTCCCAGGCAGTGGAGACGCTGTTTCAGAAAGGGTTGCTGGACAGAAAGCAGGATGAACGGGATCGAAGAAAGGTCCATCTGGCATTGACGAAGCGGGCGGATGCCATCGTGGCAGATGTGGACCGAATCTGTGAATCGTATCGCAGAGAACTGTTCCGGGGTTTGACGGAGGAAGAACAGGATGCTTTTTTCCGGGTAAATGAAAAAATCGGTGACAATATTATCCGGGCTATGGGAAGGAGCGATGAGAAATGACGGATGAAAAAGGCTTTTTGGGCAGGGAACCGGTGGGAAAACTGCTGCTGCGGCTGGCTCTGCCCACAGTGGCGGCCCAGGTGATTAATATGCTGTACAACATTGTGGACCGGATCTATATCGGGCATATCCCGGAGGTGGGGGCGACGGCGCTCACCGGGGTGGGAGTATGTATGCCGCTGATCATGATCGTGTCCGCTTTCGCGGCCTTCGTGGGATACGGCGGCGGTCCCAGAACCTCCATTTATATGGGAAAGGGGGATGAGGATTCGGCGGAAAAGACTCTGGGCAACTGTTTTGTGGTGCAGATTATGATTTCTGTTATTCTGAC
>DBFBJF010000337.1:0-5709 GCA_048203265.1 Candidatus Merdiplasma sp. | reverse complement strand
CGAGGAAATTATAAACAATGCAGTGCATCAGATTGCGGAGTATCCGCCTGCGGCCAGCGATTTCTTTGCTGAGTCAAAGCAGTTTGAAGAGCTGATGATGATGTACGAGTGCGCCATCAAGGAAGTGCAGACGAAACTGGAAATCCTGGACCGGGAGTTTTCCGTGCGCTATAAGCGAAATCCCATTTCCAGCATTGAGAGCCGGGTGAAAAGTCCCATGAGTATATACCGGAAGCTGCGAAAGGACGGCCTTCCGGTCAGCATCAAAACGATCACTAGGAATTTGAACGATGTGGCCGGCATCCGGGTGATCTGCAATTTCATCGATGACATTTACGATATTGTCAGGATGGTGGCAAAGCAGGACGATCTGCGGGTGATCGGGACCAAGGACTATATCCGCAATCCCAAGGAAAACGGATACCGCAGCTACCATATGATTGTGGAAGTGCCGGTGTTCTTTTCCCGAAGCAAGCAGATCATGCGGGTGGAGATTCAGATCAGAACCATTGCCATGAATTTCTGGGCCAGTCTGGAACACCAGATCCGCTATAAGAAAAACATTGAGAACATGGAGGGGATCGAACAGATCAGCCGGGAGCTTCATGAGGCGGCGGAGATTATTGCTGAGACAGACCGGAAAATGCAGGCGATTAAGAATAAAATCGATGAATTCCAGGACATTTCATAGGGAGACGGGGCGAGGGATGTTCACACATTTGCCATAATCCTGTGGTATGATTCGGAAAAGATACAGAAGGGGAAAGGAGCGGAAAAATGGATACATTAAAAGTACTTGTGGTGGATGACGAGAGCAGAATGCGTAAGCTGGTGCGCGATTTCCTCGTGAAAAAAGACTTTGAGGTGCTGGAAGCCGGGGACGGCGCGGAGGCCATTGACATTTTTTTCGAGACAAAGGATATCGCTCTGGTGATTCTAGATGTGATGATGCCCAAGATGGACGGATGGCAGGTCTGCCGTGAAATACGAAAATACTCCAAGGTTCCTATTATTATGCTGACCGCCAAGAGCGACGAGAGGGATGAACTGCTGGGATTTGAGCTGGGAGTGGACGAGTATATCTCAAAGCCCTTCAGTCCCAAGATACTGGTAGCCAGGGTGGAGGCGATTCTGCGCCGGACCAACGCCATCAATCCGGAGGATGTGCTGAAGGCGGGAGCCATTGAGATCAACAAGGCGGCCCACCAGGTGCTCATTGATGGAAAGAGCGTGGACTTAAGCTACAAGGAATTTGAGCTGCTGACTTACTTTGTGGAGAATCAGGGCATTGCCCTCTCCAGGGAGAAAATCCTCAACAGCGTTTGGAATTACGATTATTTTGGAGACGCCAGAACCATTGACACCCACGTGAAGAAGCTGCGCAGTAAGCTGGGAAAACGGGGAGATTATATCAAAACCATCTGGGGGATGGGGTATAAATTCGAGGTGAGTGAATGAGACGTTCCATTGCCAAAGAGATGGCGGGAGTTTTTATCGGCCTGATGGCGCTGGTCCTGGTGGCCAATCTGGTGATCAACAATGTGTTCATGGAAAGATACTATGTGATGAAGCTGCAGAAAACGCTGACCCAGGCTTATACTCAGATCGACAGCCATATTACGGATACCCAGATTGACATGGCGTACCTCAGCTCTGATTTTTGGGAGCTGTGCAGTACCAACAATATCTCCATGGTTGTGGTAAACCAGGGCTACCAGCCCATATTGTCCTTCAGTGACCGGGGCGGCAGTGATGCGAGCACAGACAGCGGAACCGCTGTGATGCAGGGACGGCTTTTTGGTTATACGATGGGGATCGACGATGACGCCCAGGTGCTGCTGACCACGGATCATTACACCATTCAGAAAAAGACAGACCAGAGAATGGAGATGGATTATCTGGAGAGCTGGGGAACCCTAAGCTGCGGTTACTATTTTATGATGCGGATTCCCATGGACAGTATCCGGATGAATGTGGGTATTTCCAGCGAGTTCATTATGTATGTCAGCGTGATTATTGTGCTGGTGAGTTTTGTGCTGATCTGGTGGCTGTCCAAGAAGATTGCCAAGCCCATCAGAGAGCTGACCGATCTGTCCGGGCGGATGGCCAACCTGGATTTTGACGCCAAGTATACCAGCGGCGGAGCCAATGAGATCGGCCAGTTGGGAGAACATTTCAATCGGATGTCCGAGACACTGGAAAAGACCATCTCACAGTTGAAGTCCGCCAACAATCAGCTGCAGCGGGATATTGAGAAGAAATCACAGATTGATGAGATGCGCAAGGAGTTTCTCTCTAACGTATCCCATGAGCTGAAAACTCCTCTGGCCCTGATACAGGGATATGCGGAAGGGCTGAAGGAGTGCATCAATGATGACGAGGAGAGCCGGGAATTTTACTGTGAAGTCATCATGGATGAGGCAGGTAAGATGAACGAGTTGGTGAAGGAACTTTTGACCCTCAACCAGCTGGAATTCGGAAATGAAAAGGTGGAGATGGAGCGGTTCGACCTGGTACAGCTGATTCAGGGAAAAATGCAGTCTATCCAGATTTTGGCACAGCAGCATGATGCCCATATTACCTACAGCGGCAGCAGCAGCCTTCACGTGTGGGGGGATGAATTTAAGGTGGAGGAAGTGCTGACCAACTATCTGAGCAATGCGCTGAACCATCTGGAGGGAGAACATCGTATTGAGATCCGGATCCAGGTGAGGGGAAAAACGGTGCGCACCAGCGTGTTTAATACGGGGCAGCCGATACCGGAGGAAGATCTGGAACGGATCTGGATTAAATTTTATAAGGTGGATAAGGCCAGAACCAGAGAGTATGGAGGAAGCGGCGTGGGTCTTTCCATTGTGAAGGCCATCATGGACTCTTTCCATCAGAAATATGGTGTGCAGAATTTCGATGACGGTGTAGAGTTTTGGTTTGAGTTGGAATACGCGGACGGAGAACAGATGGGCACAGAGCAGGAAGCGGTGCGGCAGAGCGAAGCAGAACGGCAGCAGGCCGGTCAGTCGCAGGCAAAGCAGGTCGGCACATCGCCCGGCCAGGGAGCAGTGCCGGAGCCAGGCGCGCGGCAAGCTGCGCTGGAGGATCACAGCAGCGGACAAAAATTGATTGAACAGAAACGTTCAGGGAGTCAGGAACCATGAGCAGAGTAGCCATTGTGGGCGGCGGAGCCGCTGGCATGTTTGCGGCCATCGCGGCGGCGCAGGAGGGGCACGAGGTAGATCTCTTCGAGAAGAATGAAAAGCTGGGGAAAAAGATTTATATTACCGGAAAGGGACGCTGTAATCTCACTAATAACTGTGAGATGGAGGAACTGTTTGACGCAGTGTGCAGCAACCGGAAGTTTTTATACAGTGCATTTTATGGATTTACCAATCAGGATGCCATCGATTTTTTTGAGCGGTCCGGGATGCCCACGAAGACAGAGCGGGGAAACCGGGTGTTCCCTGTTTCCGATCACGCTTCCGATGTGATCGCCGCGCTGTCCGGCGGGATGAAAAAATGGGGAGTGCGGGTGCACTTAAACCGGGAGGTAGCGGAGCTGATGATCCGGCCGGGGGAGGAGCTGAAATCAGGAAAACGGAGGGAATCCGTCTTCGTGATGGATCGGCGCATTTCGCGGACGCGGTGATTGTGGCCACGGGAGGTCTTTCTTATCCTTCCACTGGCTCCACCGGGGACGGATACCGGTTTGCCAGGGAGGCGGGGCACTCGGTGACAGAGCTCTCGCCGGCTCTGGTGCCGCTGACGGTGCAGGAGGAGGACGCTGCCGCTATGCAGGGGCTGTCCCTGAAGAATGTGGAGGTTTCCATCTATGACGGGAAAAAACAGCTCTTTGACGAGTTTGGGGAGATGATGTTCACCCATTTTGGCGTGACAGGCCCTCTGATTTTAAGCGCCAGCAGCAAAATTCAGAAACAGCTAAAAAAGCATTCTCTCACCATGGAGATCGATCTGAAGCCGGCCTTAAGCCGGGAACAGCTGGATGCCAGGATTCTGCGGGATTTTGAACAGAATAAGAACAGGCAGTTTAAAAATGTGCTGGGAGCGCTCTTTCCGGCAAAACTGATACCGGTGATGATCAGGCGCAGCGGCATTGATCCCCAGAAGGCTATCCATGACATTGAGAAGCAGGAGCGACAGAAACTGGTGGAGGCAACAAAGGCTTTCCGCCTGACGGTGACGGGGCTGAGAGGATACCGGGAGGCGGTGATTACCCGGGGCGGCGTTTCCGTGAAGGAGATTTCGCCGGCCACCATGGAATCCAAGCTGATCGAGGGACTTTATTTTGCCGGAGAAGTGCTGGATGTGGACGCGCTGACCGGTGGATTTAACCTGCAGATTGCCTGGTCCACGGGCTATGCCGCAGGGAAAGGAATCAGAAAATAAGCGAATGCAGGAGGACGAAAGGTGAGTTTTAATATCGCGATTGACGGTCCGGCGGGAGCCGGAAAAAGTACCATAGCAAAGCTGGCGGCGAAGGAGCTGGGGTTTGTCTATGTGGATACGGGAGCCATGTACCGGACCATTGCCCTGGGACTTTTGCGGGGCGGCGTGGACTGTGAGGATGAAAGACAGCTGGAGCGGGCGTTAAATGAGATCTCCGTGGATATTTCCTATGAGGATGGAATACAGCAGATGCTGTTAAATGGGGAAAATGTGACCGGCCTGATCCGCACGGAGGAGGTGAGCCGGATGGCCAGCATCTCTTCCGCGAAACCGCAGGTGCGCAAAAAGCTGCTCATGATGCAGCGCGCCCTGGCACAGCAGCGGGATGTGATTATGGATGGCAGGGATATCGGAACCCAGATTCTGCCTAAGGCTCAGCTGAAAATCTATCTCACCGCCAGCGTGGATGCCCGGGCAAAGAGAAGATACCTGGAGCTCCGGGAGAAGGGAGAAACCTGCAGCCTGGAGGAGATCGAACAGGATATCCGGGAGCGCGACGACAGAGATATGCATCGGGAGATTGCCCCCTTAAAGCAGGCTGAGGATGCGGTTCTGGTGGATTCATCGGAACTGACCATACCGGAAGTGACGGAGCGGATTGTCTCTCTGGCCAGAGAGCGGTTTTAGAAGGAAAGCGGAGGCGAGAGGCATCATGAAGGTAGTGGTAGCAAAGACAGCCGGCTTTTGCTTTGGCGTGCACCGTGCGGTGAATACGGTTTACGAGCAGGTGGAGAAGGGAACAGGCCCCATTTATACCTACGGGCCGATTATTCACAATGAGGAAGTGGTGCGGGATCTGGAGGAGCGCGGAGTTAAGATTATCCGGAATGAGCAGGAGCTGAAAGAGATCCGGGAGGGGACGGTGATCATCCGATCCCATGGGGTTCCAGAACGAATCGGCAGAGAGATTGAAAACCAGGGGCTTACTCTGGTGGATGCCACCTGTCCCTTCGTTAAAAAAATTCACAACATCGTGAAGAAAAAGAGCGGGGAGGGGTATCAGATTGTCATAATCGGAACTGCCTCCCACCCGGAGGTGGAGGGGATCATGGGATGGTCCTCCTCTCCGGTGACGGTCATTGAGACGGAGGAGGAGGCCGAAAACTTTCGCCCTGAGGGCGAAAAACCGCTTTGCATCGTTAGCCAGACGACATTTAATTACAAGAAATTTAATAAATTAGTTGAAATTATTTCAAAAATGCGATATGATAGTCCTGATATTTTGAATACAATATGTAATGCTACGGA
>DBFBJF010000336.1:0-7098 GCA_048203265.1 Candidatus Merdiplasma sp. | reverse complement strand
GTTTTAGCTACTCCGGCAAATCAAATACCTCCAGAAACCGGGAGGGCTCCAGCCGTTTTCCGTAACGCTCTTTCAGATAAAACAGGTGAAGACGCCGCTTGGCCCTGGTCATGCCCACGTAGAACAGACGCCGCTCCTCCTCAATGTCCGCCTCCAGGGCGGCTTTCCGGTGAGGTATGGTGTCCTCATTCACGTCCAGAATAAACACCTCGGAAAATTCCAGTCCCTTGGCCCCGTGGAGCGTGGAGAGAGTTACCGCGTCCTCCTCCACAGGCTGATTCTTCTTCTCCTCCAGAGTCCTTTTATACTCCTCAATATGCTCAAACCACTGAAGATGGGTTTTAAAGTTCTTCGCGCTCTCCTGAAGCTCATCGGCCACTTCCCGCAGCTCCTCCTCCTTGATGCGGTGATACCCGGCATATTCCTTCAGATAGCTCTCATACTCCATGCCGTAACGGATATAGTTGACGGCGGCGAAGGGACTCATCCGGCTCAGGCGGTGCAGATTTTCCTCCAATTCGTCCAGGCGGCGCACCATCCAGGGCTTGTCCTCATACCAGGTGCGCAGGCGCTCAAAAGAAACTTGGGGCTCATCCACGCAGACCCTGCTGATGTAGCGGTTGGGCCGGTTCATCACCTGGAGGAAGTCCTTTCTCTCCCGTATCCCCATTCCCAGCCGAATATATGCCAGCAGATCCCTGGCGATCCAGTGGTCGTACAGGTTTGGCATCACATCCCTCATCCGGAAGGGAATCTGAAATTCCATCAGTTTCTCCGCCGCATATCTGCCCCCCACATTGGTTCTGGTCAGCACCGCCAGATCATTGTACTCATATCCCCGCTCTCTGGCGTTCCGGATACATTTCACCAGATAGTTGGCCTCCTGCTCCTGCCCCGCGAACCGGCGGATCTCCACCGCCTCTCCCGGCTCGTTTCCGCATCGGATCTTCTTTTCAAACCGGTTTTTGTTTTCCGCGATCACCAACCCCGCCGCCTCCACGATCCTTCCGCTGCAGCGAAAGTTTTCATCCAGCAGCACGGTCTCGGCCCGGGGGTAATCCTTCTGAAAACCGCGCATGATCTCCGGCTTGGCTCCCCGGAAGCGGTAGATGGACTGGTCGTCATCCCCCACAATGAACAGATTCTCCTCCGGCCGGGCCAAAAGGCGCAGAATCTGATACTGCAGACCGTTGATGTCCTGAAACTCATCCACCAGAATATAGCGGAAGCGGCGCTGCCACTGGGCCAGAATATCCGTCCGCTCTCTCAACAGCTCATAGCAGTACACCAGCATATCATCAAAATCAATCAGCCCGCTTCTTCTAAGCCGCTCCTGATATCCCTGGTAAATCTGCCGGAACACCTCCTCAGAGCAGGAGGAAGAATAATAGTGCTCCAGGGGAATCTGCTCGTTCTTCACCAGGCTGATCTCCCCGGAAATACCTGAGATAAACTCCTTTTCGTCCTCATACTCCAGCCGCTGCCGGTCCGCCAGCTCCGTGAGAATCTGATACCTCTGGTCATCCCGCAGAATGTTTGCCGCCGTATAATGGTAAGCATATTTCAAGATCTGAAAGAACACCGCGTGAAAGGTTCCGAAGGTGACCCGGCATCGTTTTTCTCCCATCAGGCGTGCAAACCGCTCTCTCATCTCTCCGGCGGCCGCTTTGGTGAAGGTGATCACCAAAATTTCCTCCGGCTTCACGTTCCGCTTTTCAATTAAATATTTGATTCGATTGATAATCACAAGGGTTTTTCCGGATCCGGGGCCTGCCAGCACCATGGCAGGCCCGTCTCCGTGGGCGATCGCCCGGAATTGCGCTTTGCTTATCTGCATTATTTTATCATAACTCCGATTGTATATCCTATCCCTGAAGCATTCGGATGCCTGCCTGAATGCGGGCCACCGTCTCCTCTCTGCCGATCACTTCCATGATCTCCGTGGCTCCGGCGGGAGTGTTCTGCTTTCCTGAGACAGCAATTCGAACCGGCCAGATCACGTAGCCTGCCTTAAAGCCCTTCTCATCCGCATACTCCTTCAGCAGGGCATAAAGAGCGTCATTGCTGTAATCCTCCTGAGCTTCCAGCCTGGGAAGCAGGTCAGTGAGCACCGCCAGGGATTTCTCCCCATCCACCTTCCATTTCTTGTTGGTGTACAGCGATACATCGTACTCCGGCAGCTTCTCAAAGAAGTCGATCAGTCCGGCGATATCCGGGAAAATCTCAATTCTGGTCTTTACCATCTGGGCAATCTTCTTCAGGTCATAGTCCTTCGTCACTGTCTGCCGGATATAGGGCTCGGCCATCTCATAAAAACGGTCAAAGTCCATGGCTTTCAGGTACTCCCCATTCATCCAGCGCAGCTTCTGAATGTCGAATACCGCCGGCGATTTGCTGATATGATGATAATCAAATTCTTTCACCAGCTCCTCCAGGGAGAAAATTTCCCGGTTATCCTGGGGACACCACCCCAGCAGTGCCACGTAATTCACGATGGCTTCCGTCACAAATCCCTGCTCCAGCAGGTCCTCAAAGGAGGAATGGCCGCTGCGCTTGCTCAGTTTCTTGTGCTCCTCGTCCGTGATCAGCGGGCAGTGAATATACACAGGTACCTCCCAGCCAAAGGCCTGATACAGACGATTATATTTGGGGGCTGAGGAGAGATATTCATTTCCCCTGACCACATGGGTGATCCCCATCAGGTGGTCGTCCACCACATTGGCAAAATTGTAGGTGGGATAGCCGTCAGATTTGATCAGGATCATGTCATCCAGCTCCGCGTTTGGCACCTCAATCTCACCGTAGATCTCATCCGTGAACTTTGTGACACCCTCTCTGGGCACGTTCTGACGGATCACATAGGGCACACCTGCCGCCAGCTTCTCTTCCACCTCTTCCTTAGACAAATTCAGACAGTGCTTATCGTACACCACGATCTCCTTGCCTGCTACCTCCTGTTTCAGGGACTCCAGACGCTCCTTGTCGCAGAAACAGTAGTATGCCTCCCCTTTATCGATCAGCTCCTTGGCATACTTCATATAGATTCCCGCCTTCTGGCGCTCGCTCTGCACATAGGGCCCCACACCGCCGTCCTTATCCGGCCCCTCATCAGGGATCAGGCCCGTCTTCTCCAACGTACGGTAAATAATATCCACGGCTCCCTCCATGTAACGCTCCTGGTCCGTATCCTCAATCCGGAGCATAAAGCATCCGTCCTCATGTTTGGCAATCAGGTAGGCATACAGCGCCGTTCTCAAATTTCCCACATGCATTCTTCCCGTGGGACTTGGGGCAAATCTTGTTTTTACTTTTGACATATTTTTCTCCTTCACTGATCTTTATTTGGCAAGCGCTGGTTCAATCAGCGTTACCTTAAATATCCTACTTAAACTCTATTTGTTTTGAAATGCTCAGAGCCAACGTCATCTCTGCCATGAGAAACATAATGGCCGTACCTCCGTAGCTGACAAAGGGCAGGGTGATTCCCGTGGTGGGAATCAGGTTAATCACCACCGCGATATTCAATGTTACCTGGAGAGCAATGTGGGCGAAGATCCCGGAAGCGATCAGGGATCCCAGCAAATCCGGGGCATTCTGGGCGATAAAAAACAGCCGATACAGCAAAAATACAAACAGTAGAATGACAATGGCCGCTCCGAATACTCCCAACTCCTCACAGATAATGGAAAAGATCATATCGTTCTGAGCCTCCGGCAGCGCTCCCAGCTTCTGGGTGCTGTTTCCCAGCCCCTTCCCGAACAATCCTCCCGATCCAATGGCGTAAAGCCCCTGGAGTACCTGATAACCTCCCTCCGACACATGTTCCTCCGGATTAAGCCATACCAGAATACGGTTCAGACGGAAATTCCCCGAAAGGCCGTCGGACCCGGATACGATCCAAACAAGCAAAGCCACCAGAATCACGCCTGCCAGCAGAGCCAGCATAAAGGGCATGGTTTTGGGATGCACAATAAAAATCAGCACCACCGTAATCCCCGCAATGATGATGCCTGTACTCAGGTTCTGGGTAAATACAAAGGTACACAGAGCCGACAACATGCCAAATGCTCCCACAATGCAGGGCGCCTTAAAGCCCTTCATCTTACTCCCCATTTTCACAATTACGCAGGGCAGGAACAGAATAACGGCCAGCTTAGCCAGCTCGGAAGGCTGGAAGGATATGGGGCCAAAATAGATCCAACGCCTTGCTCCGTTTACCTCACGTCCGATAAACCTTGTAATGATCAGAAATCCAATGGATATTGCATAAATATAGTTTGAAAACCGGGCATATATGTGGTAATCAAACTGCGAAAAGATCAGCATCATCACAATGGATGCCACACTGATCAGCGCCTGCCTGGTAAAGTAATAGGCATCGTTTCCATCATAGTTGAGGGCAGCCTCGTAAGCACTGGTGCTGTAGAGCATCACCAGGCCAAAACAGGTCAGCAGGATCACCGCTGCCAGCAGATTATAATCATAATAGTCCCGGCCCGCCCCGACCTTCTTTTTTCCCTGTATTTTCCGCAGTCCGGTGCTCCTGTCCGCGCGCCGCACCGTCCTCGTATTGCCTCTGCTTGCCATATCATCCCTGTCTTTCCTACTAATAACCTTACCGCGTAAAGATTACTATAGCACACTTCCCAATATTTTTCCACCCATTCTTAAATACCGAACTGCTTGGAAGGCTATAACTGTATCACGGCCTGAGTTATTACAGATCCATTTTGGGAACATAATCTGCGGCAATATTTTCTTCCACATCATCCTCCGTAGAATGTTCCCGCTCCGGTATCTCGCTTATGGCAAGCTGGGAAAGATACCCGATCCGCCGTCTGACTGACTCTGTGATAGCACGGATACGAATTTCATCCATATATTCCTCCGTTCCTTCTGCTGTCAGGACACTCTCAATCAGTCCCTCCACATCCTTCAACCGTTCAAAATCAATCCAACTAAAATCCGACACCAGCTTTAGCTGCTCCGCATGGTGGTTTTTAAAGGGTTTGCAGACCACATTCTTCTCCAAACGTATCTGCATGGGTGTCTTATCATAGCCCAGGGAGGAACCGCTGTCATAGACCGGCGCGAAGCCGAGCCATTTAAGAGTTTCCGCCTCCCTCAGTACACCGAAATTGTTAAAATGCCGGTCTTCATTGGCGATAATATAATCCAGCACAATCATGCGGTCAAGGAAAGAAACGGCGTCCCGGATGCCAAGCCCCTCACAACAATGAACAAAATACTGATACACTGAAATGCTGTTGCTTTTTTTCTGCGTTTTAAGGATGCGCCATGCAGGAACCAGCTCTGTATCCCCTGTAACAAAATCTTCACACACACTGTAAGGCGCACCTTTGTTCCATGTGACCTGATACAGCACATGAGGAATTCCAAGGCGTTCCATGATCCCGGCGGCAATGACCTCATTAAAAGGCTGTTGCCGGAACGGATTGCTGCCGCCTTTCACCAGACACCGTTTCCCGCCCATAATCTTCCAGCGTTTTTTCAGGTTGCCATCCGAAGTATTATCCGGGGAGGAAAAATCCAAAGCATCCGCTTTCTTATCTGCCCCGAACAGGACATCTCCAATATCGTCTGAAAAATCGTTGTCGAAAAAGTTGACGGCATCCCAGGTCATGCCGGAACCCTCCGGACAGATCCAATACTGATCCGAGAGGCTCAGGCCATAGCAGCGCACCAGGAGCAATTTCGTGCTGGTAATCTCTAATGTTTCCAGTGCCTCCCGGACACCGGAGCGGCTGGCCGGGATAGACCGATCTGTCCACCACTCATTTAACGCCGCCCGATCAGTGACACCCTTTTTCACCGCAATTCCCACAGGAAGATGCTCCGGCGCGTAGACCATGCCAATCTTTTGTATGAAGCCGGTGGCGTCATCCAATTCCATCTCCGCCACAGCGATCCGTTTATGCATCAGGGTACACTTCAAGCTGTTCACCTCATTTCGCTTTCTGCCAGCTGCCTCCGACTTGTTTTTCAGGCTGCGAAGCTGTCTTTCTGTTCCCCCATAGTATATCACATAACCGGGCTTTCAGCACTATTCTGTTCTCACCAATTACAGTTCCGGTTCCTCCACCCAGGCCTGCACATCCGCCTTCAGAAGCATGGTTTCCATGTAGTCCTCCCCGGACGCATGAAGTTTCATCTGAACCTCCTTTACTGAGCCAGTTTCCAGCCTATGGCCTCCTGTCTGGCCAATACAAAGTCAGCATACAGACCTTTTTGCCGGATCAGCTCCACATGAGTGCCGCGCTGAACGATATGGGCATTGTCTAACACAAGGATTTGGTCTGCATTCCGAACGGTTTTCAGCCGGTGGGCAATCATGATGATGGTCTTGTCGTGAGTCAACGCCTCAATAGCCTGCTGCAGTTCATCCTCATTCTCCGGGTCAACGCTGCTTGTTGCCTCGTCCAAAATGATGATTGGCGCATTTTTCAGCATAGCGCGGGCGATAGAAATACGCTGTTTCTCGCCGCCGGACAAAGTGCCGCCGCCCTCGCCAATCACAGTGTCATACCCCTCCGGCAGAACGGAAATAAAGTCATGGCAGCAAGCCTTTTTCGCCGCCTCAACCACCTGCTCATGGGCGGCGTCCGGGCAGCAAAACTTGATATTGTTCTCAATCGTATCTGCAAAGAGATACACGCTTTGGAACACCACCGAGATATTCTTCATCAGGCTGTCCAGTTTGAAATCCCGTACATCCGTACCGCCTATGGTAATCTTCCCGGCGTTCACATCCCAAAAACGGGCAATCAGGTTGCACATCGTTGTCTTACCTGCCCCGGAAGGGCCGACAATGGCCGTAGTCGTTTTTTCAGGGATAGAAAAACTAACATGGTCTAAAATCTTTCGGGTTGAATAGGAAAAATCCACATTGTCAAAGACAATATTTGTGTTCTTTGGCGTAATACCTGTACCCTTCTCGTCCATGACTGGCGTGTCATCCACAGAATTTGCGGTATCAATCGAAGATGCCAGCATCTGCAACATCGTAATCTGACTACCAGCACTTTCGAGATTGTTGAACACAGTGAAGGCCAGGACAACAAAAAGGATGCCATACAC
>DBFBJF010000335.1:0-7625 GCA_048203265.1 Candidatus Merdiplasma sp. | reverse complement strand
ACCATAACCTGCCGCCGCAGTACCAACGTTCATCACGATGGTCTTGGGATCTACACCCAACTGGGTCAGCAGAACGTTCAGCTGTTTTGCCAGGTTGATGTCATCAGCGGACTCAGCGCCAACCACCTGCTTGTAGGCAAGGCCGGCGGAAGCACCGATGTTTTTGTAGTTTTCTTCTTTAGCAGCCAGGATTACAGCATTTTTGCCCTGAAGAGCCTCTGCTGCCTTTGCCAGCAGCTCCGCGTCTTTCTCCACATTCTTGCAGCCGCAAACCACAAGGGGAATATCTACGGCCTCTGCCACATCCTTTACGATCTGAACCAGCTCCTCAGTGGGCTTGTTCTCGCCGTTGGGATCTCCGCCGTCCAGACGGATGCTCAGGAAGTCAACCCCCTCGAAGGTAACTGCTTTCTTGGCCATATCTACTACGGTCTCACAGCCCTCGTAGTACTTCTTCATGCACTCCGGCTCATCAGCCAGACCGCCGTCTGTAATCTCGATTCCAACCTTCGGTGCATTCTCAATGGGTGCGTCAAAGGAATAGAAAGGAAGAACATTCTCACCGCCAAGAGTGATTGCTTTGTCGCCAGTACCCATGGTCAGGGTGTTAATGCTGGCACTGAATTTTCCAGATTTTGCTGTAAATGGCATTTCCATTATACCTCCTTAAAATTTATATCACTGGCACCAGGCTCTGGCAAAACCAGGTGCCAGGCTGTGTCTATGTATGTCACTGCCTGTGGAAATTCCACTGGCTTAGACTCGCAAAACACTTCGTGTTTTGCTCGTTAAGAAATCATGCTGATCATGTCGCTTCGCCTGTAAACAGGCTCACGCTCCATGCTCATCATCCGTGAAAATTCCACTGGCTTAGACTCGCAAAACACTTCGTGTTTTGCTCGTTAAGAAATCACGCTGGCTATGCTCCTCCGCCTGCAAGCAGGCTCTGTCGCATATCCATCGCTGGGGAAATTTGCAATGCAAATTTCCCCGAAAAACGCTTTGCGTTTTTTGATTTCTTACATCATCGGTTCCATGGTGAGTGCGGGATGGCCCTTCTCCTCCAGGAATGCGTACAGGGTCTCGGGATCTTCTGCGATGGTCTCGTCGCCGATCATATCGGTGAAGTTCTCAATGCCGTACAGCTCCTTCGCGGTCTCGTTCAGACGCTCAGCCACGCTCTCCTTCAGCTCTTTGGGCATCCACACGATACGGGCCACGCCGCCCTCTGCCTTCATGAACTTCTTGGAGCCGATGAAGTGACGTCCATGTCCCATGAATCCGGGAGTCTGCACTCCGCCGCCGGTCATGGAAGCCAGCTCGGAGAAGGTCATACCGATGGGGGTCATGCCGGCATACTCACGGTTTACAATGCATACGCCGTTGGAGAGAGGCTCGATACCGCAGATACACTCGAAGCATCCGCAGCTGGTCATGGGCTTCTCAATGATGGAGTACAGGGATACGTCATCCAGAGCACCCTGGGAGAACTTACGAACTGCCTCGTTTACATCCTCGTACTCACCGATCCGCTCATCGATCACTTTTTCCTTTGTGATTACCTGGCAGGGTCCCTGGGGATCCAGCTGGTTGGTAGCCTTTGCGTCCAGCCATGAAACGGCTCCGCACAGTCCAAGTCTCTCCGGAGTTACCACACATACGTGGGACGGGGAGAAGGCCTGGCACATGATGCAGCTGTAATATACGTCAACAGACTCATCGGTCAGTGTGTTCAGTCTCTCGTCACGCTTATCAAAGGCGGGGATAGCCACCTCGTGACGGATCTTGGTGCAGTCCTCAGGATTGGTATAAATCTTCACCTGACACTTGTCCACCACTGCAGCGAACTCGCTCTTTACTTTCGCGTAGAGCACTTCGCCCAGATGTTTCAGACGGAAGCCTGCATTGTAGGTATCCTTGCTGACACGGATACGGATCATGTCACGCTGTCCGGTGTGCATCATACCTTCCACACAGTTCAAATAGCTGTGGAACTTACGCTCAAATACCGGCTCAAAGTCAGACTGCATGGTCTTGCCGGCCACTTCCACCACATACGCGATGGACTGCTTGGATCCCTCCGGCATCTCATCGATATCCGGTCCGATCAGCTCAATCTTGTGATCCTCAATCTCAGAGGCATCCTTCATCTGAACCAGCTCCGCGCAGTCTACACGGGATCCGTCAAACTCTACCTGCATATCGCCGCGGCGGATGATCTCACCCTCGAACGCGGAAGCGAAGGCAACGGGAATATCGATCTTTGTGATCTTAATCTTAATATCCCTTGCCTCAAGAGAGGTAGCATTGAACTTGGATACATCCTTCTGAACGATCAGGCTCTTGGGAACGCTGAAGGTCTCCTCGTTGGTGATTACCGGGAAACCAAGAGCGATAGCGCCGGCACCGGCCGCCACAATCACCTCATCCAGAGGAGCGAAAGCGTTTACGAACGCAGGTACACGCTCCATGGTGTACTTCATCAGTCCGGCAGCGTCTCCGCCCTGGATGTTACCGAAGATCAGAGCCGCTCTCACAGCCACGGAAACCACGTGAACCACAGAGGTCACATCCTTGCCCAGAGGAATCACACGAACATTGGCGCCGGTCTTATATCCCAGCTCCTCGCACTGGTCAATGATGCCGCCCACCAGAGTTACCAGGATACCCTGAGCCTGATAGGACTTCACCAGGTCAACACCCTCCTGAGCGGTGGGCGCTGCGCCGAGAATAACGGCAACACCGGGAATATCGCCCGTAACAAGGGGCACACCCAGCTCACGGATCACTGCGTCAGCCAGATGACCGTAGCAGGGAGCCTCGTAGGGAGTGGGATTGTCAATATACTTCAGAACCTCAATGAACTCTGCGCAGAGGGCTGTGGCAATACCGCTCATGAAAGCATCATGCAGCTTCTGCTCTCTGGTCATCAGAGTCTTCACAACTCCGAGGGCCTCCTTCAGCTCGCCGAGATTTCCTACCTTGGTGCCGGTCACACCAAAATAGCAGGGCAGACTGTACGCGGTATCCGGGAAAGCAACCGCTTTATCTGCGCCGTGCTGCGCAATGGCAGCATCGATAGCCTGCTCTGTCAGTCCGTAGACTGCATCGTTACCTTTAAAGATTACATCAAATAAAGTCAATGTCTTATCCTCCAATCATTTACACGCTTCCATGCGCGATTTAATTATCTTAATCTCCTCCACTGCTTCCGGGCTGAAATCATAGGGGGACTTTCCCTGGCGGTCCGCATCCATCACATCCGAATGGAGGTGAACAAAGCCCAGCAGATCTTCCTCGGGGATTCTCTCCCGCACAAAGGCCTCATCCTCCGGTCCTCTCACCTTGTTGGCCACCACACCCACTTTTTTCACGCCCAGACCTTCCGCCAGACGTTTTACATTATTGTATGTCTGCACGCTCCTGGCACCCGGTTCGATCACCACCACAAACTGATCCATTCCCTGGGTGGTTCCCCGCCCCAGATGCTCCAGTCCGGCCTCCATATCCATAATGACAACGTCTGAGCTTCGCAGCATCAGATGATTGATAATCCGTTTCAGCATCACATGCTCCGGGCAGACGCAGCCGCTGTTGGCGGTCTCCACCGTGCCCAGAACAAGGAGCTTCACACCATTGCACTTCTTTGCATATTTGTCTGGAATATCATCCACCTTGGGATTGATCCGGAATACCTTGTTGAACTCATCGGCACCGGTCCGCTCCTCCACCAGCTTTCTCATCTTTGAGATGGGAACGATCTGGTTTAGCTCCTCCTCTGAAAAGCCCAGAGCCAGCCCAAGGTTTGCATCCGGATCCACATCGGCCGCCAGCACGTTTTTTCCTTCCTCCGCATACAGTCTGGCCAACGTGGCCGCGAAAGTGGTTTTTCCCACTCCGCCCTTTCCGGTTATTGCAATTTTCATATGATAGTCACCTCATAAATCAGATTCCAATCGCGCGTCTCTTTTCCTCGATCCGCTCGATCATCTTATCAACCAGCTTCTCAATATCGGTTTCCACTGTGTAAGCAGCCTCCACCCAGTCTCTGATACCGCCGGTCAGCAGGCCCGCAACCTCATCGGAACCAGATACATAGGGATCAACACCAAGGAAGGTGTCAATACCGGTAGCCACCACGTAGTTTCCGATGGAAACTGCCTTCTCAGACATCCACTCGGGAGCGCAGCCCACAACGGGAAGCTGAGAAATATTCAGTCCGGAGTCCTTCGCCAGCTCGGACACCAGGATCATCATACGGGAGATATCCACGCAGGATCCCATATGTAATACCGGCGGAATATCGGCCAGCTCGCACACTCTCTTCAGGCCATCGCCGCACAGCTCTCTGGCAGACTTGTCCATCAGACCGGCTCTCGCGGCCGCCTGAGCGGAACAGCCGGAAGCAACGATGATGATGTCGTTGGCAATCAGCTTCTTCATCAGCTCAATATGAGCGGTATCCGGTCTCACCTTGGGGTTGTTGCAGCCAACCATAGCAACCGCGCCCCGGATGACACCGGAGGTAATGCAGTTGATCAGCGGCTTGGTGGTTCCCGTCTCATCCACCTGAGAGTTGGTCACTCCGTCCAGAGTCTTCACAATCGCCTCTACGGAATATCCAACGGTAGCCTTCTGCTTCATATCCGGAATGTAAACCAGCTCGGGCTTTCTGTTCTTGAAATTCTCAATAGCCATCTTCACGATCGCCTTCGCGTTCTCATCCGCAGTCTCCGCGTTGAAACGGATGAACTCGGAATCCGGCATCTGAGCGATGGGCGAGGTGGTCACAAACTTTGTGTGGAAACATTTGCTCAGGGGCCCAAGAGCCGGGAAGATGCACTGCACATCTACCACGATGGCTTCGCAGGCTCCGGTGAGCACCACATTTTCCTGCTGCAGGAAGTTACCTGCCATGGGGATACCGCGGCGCATAGCCACCTCGTTGGAGGTACAGCACACACCGGAAACGGTGATGCCCTTAGCGCCCATCTCCTTGGCATAGGCAATCATCTCGGGATCATCCGCGTACTCGCAGATCATCTCAGACAGTGACGGATCGTGTCCGTGCACCACAATATTTACATTCTCAGCGTTCATAACGCCCAGGTTCGCCTCTGTATCGATGGGCTTGGGAGTTCCGAACAGTACATCGGAGAACTCCGTACCTGCCATAGATCCGCCCCATCCGTCAGACAGGCCTGCTCTCAGTGACTGACGAATCAGCGCCTCCGGCTTAGAAGAACATCCCATATGGGTCATATGAAGAGAACATGAAACCTCTCTGTCAATAGCTCTGGGAGCGATCTCCTCTCTCTCCCACAGTTCCTGGGTGTGCTGAGGTGCTCTCTTTAAGAAGTTCTGGGTTCCGAATACTTTACCGTACTCGTTCATACCAAGATATGCCATCTCATGAGCCAGATCGTAGATGTCTTTTCCCTCAGTCTCCACGCCCCATTCCTTGGCAATCCGGATCAGTTTCTCGGGATCCTTTACCTTGTACGGGCCTTCCGGTTTTGCGCAGTACAGTGTATGGCAAATCTCACGGCCGTGATCGGAATGGGTAGCAGCACCGCCGGCTGTAAATTTCAAATAGTTACGTGCCACAATACCATGGGCGTCACATCCGCAGATACCTCTGGGTGCCTTCGGGGTAATGCGGCAGGGTCCCATAGAGCAGATACGGCAGCAGATACCCTTCTCTCCAAATTTGCAGTGGGGTGTCTGGTTTGCCACACGATACTGCCATGCGTCAGCTCCCACCTTCTTTCCAGTCTCAAGCAAACGGTTAGTAGCCGCCTCGAACTCCTCAACCGTTGTCAGTTTAAAGTCTCCCATGACTTACCTCCTTAGTTATTTTCATCCTTATCGGATTTTTTACAAACGGGATATTATGGCAGAAACCTCATCTGGCATATTCGGTCTCCGCCGCAAATGCAGCAACGGACTTTTCCTGTCCGTCCCGCATACGCAAGGTGCATATATCTTCGTTATCTCAAAAACTGCCCGGCGCCTACAGCCCCAGCTTCTCCATAATCTGGTACAGAGCCTTTCTCACCGGAGAATCGGAAGGCAGCTTCACAATGGGCTTACCATCACAGTCATAATCATAGACCGCCTCATTCTGGGGAACCACTCCCAGAAGCTCCAGCCCCTGCTTTTCCACCTCATCCTTCGTTCCTTCATTCAGGACTCCATCCGGAGCACGGTTGATAATCAGCCCCATCTTCTTGGGTGTCATCCCGCATTCCTTCGTCAGTTCCGCAATCCGGCCCGCAGCTTGTACTCCTCTTCTGGAGCAGTCGCTGACAAGGATAATGTAATCCACCTTCGGCAGGATACCACGGCTGATATGCTCCATGCCAGCCTCGTTATCCACCACAACATACTGATAATTGGGCGTCAGTTTCTGAACCTGGGTCTGCAGCAGTCCGTTCACGTAGCAGTAACACCCTTTTCCCTGAGTTCTGCCCATCACCAGAAGATCAAAATCATCGTCCTCCGCGATACAGCGGTTGAACATAATCTCCATATAATCCGGTTTGGACATACCTGCGGGGATGGGGTTATCCTTGCTCATCTCCGCGCGCTCTACTGTCTCGCGGATCTCTCCCAGGGTCATCTCCACCTCAACCCCCAGCACTTCATTTAAGTTGGAATTCGCATCTGCGTCAACTGCGAGAATTGGCGTTTTTCCTTTTTCTCCGAGATACTGGATCATCAGGCCTGTGAGAGTAGTTTTTCCCACTCCGCCCTTTCCCGCTACAGCAATCGTCTGTGCCATGTACGGCGCCTCCTTGTGTTGCATATTCTAACAGAAGTATCAGCCGCCCGCTCTCCTTCGCCGGCAGACCTTCCTTCTGCTGCTTACATAAAACAATTTCTCAGATCAGTTTCACATACCGTTTTGTGATATGCTTGCAGTTCTGTATAACTCTCATTTTTCAGCTGCCGGACCTAGGCGGTCTGACAGTCGATCTTTACAACGCCGCCGGTCAGATCCGCCATGGTCAAAGCTCCCTGAACCGTCTTCTGCTCACCCATCACATCAGTCAGTGTGATCTGATCCCCTTCCACCTGAATCTTGCTCACATATTCCATGATGATACTGTCAGGATCAGAAGATTTATAAACAGTGGACAGGCACATCGCCATCACCTCCCGTCTTTCCAAACGGCTATCTGCCTTCTTTCACAGTGGATAACGCAAGGCTGAGATAAAGATTTCCTTTCTGGAACTCATCCACTGCCTTTTTAATCTGCTGGGCCGCTGCATCTTTTCCGGCCGCCTCCAGCTTGGCCGCCATCTGATCCAGCTCCGCCGCATGATGTTCGTTGTGTTTGAGCATATAATCCAACACCGCAGTCATCTGATCCTGGGTTTTCGGAGCCTCATGGCTGTGATCCTGTCCATGATGCCCGCAATCGGATGCACATCCCGCGCAACCCGCGCTCTCCTGCCCGCCATGGCTGTGATCATGTTCCTCTTCATGGCCATGCTCGTGGCTGTGGGGATGAGAATGCTCATACGTATGGGTATGCGTATGCTCATGTTCATGACTGTGACCGACTAAATTGCCGTTTTCGTCCTTTAACAAATGCACCTCTTTCCCTCCTTTCTTACAT
>DBFBJF010000334.1:0-9402 GCA_048203265.1 Candidatus Merdiplasma sp. | reverse complement strand
CTGTGAATCCTTCCCTTCAGGATTCTCAGTGCGTCATTACTCTGGCAAAAACCAGTTATACTTACAATGGCAAGGCAAGGAAGCCGGGAGTAACGGTGACCTACAAAGGGAAAAAACTGAAAAAGAACAGGGATTACACGGTTCTTTACAGTAAAAATGTAAATGCCGGCACCGCCTCAGTGAAAGTGGCAGGAAAAGGAACTTACACAGGATTGGTGCGTCTGTCTTTTACCATCAAAAAGGCGAAGCAGACGGTGAAGGTATCTCCGGCCAAGATCGTTTACAAGAATGGCAGATATACGCTGAAAGCCAGCGCCAGGGGAAAGCTCAGCTATGTCTCCGCCAATCCGTCTGTGGTGGCAGTAAAAAAGGGAAAGCTGTATATAAAGGCGCCAGGAATTGCAAAGATTACGGTGGAGGCAAAAGCCACGGGAAATTATCAGGCGGCTTCTAAGACCATCACCCTGACGGTGACTCCCGGCAAGCCCACTATCACCCGAGTGACGAACCAAAAGAAGGGGACTGTGAAAATAAAGTGGAAAACCGTTTCCAAGACTGCGGGATATGAGATACAGTATACGGCTAGAAGCAGATTTCAGAAGGCTGAGCGCGTGGAGATTGTGTCCGGGAAAACAGCTGCGGCTGTTGTGAAGGGGCTGAAAAAGGGGAAAACCTATCGTTTCCGAATTCGCAGCTATGTGGTCAATGGAGAGAAAAAATTGTACAGTTCCTGGAGCGCAACAAAAAAAATAAGAATTTAACACCGAAAAACAAAAAAATTTGGTTGCATCTTGAATTTAAATGTGGTAGTATATCACCATTATTGAAAAAAGCGAAGAAAGAGACTCTGTCTTTGAAACTTGACAGGAATTCGGTATCACCGACTGAGAGTACCGATGGAGGGAAGGAGACAATAGGGAACACTCTGGAGCTGACTGGCTGAAGGAAGAGTAGGTCAGTACGTGTGATGCGCGTTAAGCATAGAAAAGCAGGCAGTGCAGAACACTGCAAAGCGGGTGGTACCGCGGGTTTTGGATGATCCGTCCCGGAATGTGAGAACATTCCGGGACTTTTCTTTTTCATTGGAGAAATCCTTTTACAGAAAAGATTCGCGGCCATAAAAAGCGGAAAAAGAAGCAGGAGGAGATTATGATGGAATTTATGACAGGAGTGAAACCACAGACAACCTTGGAGATTTCAGATCTGATGAGAGAGGATCTGACCGGAAATGCGGTGAAGGTAAACGGAGCGGTTCATGGGCTAAACTGCGTAGGTGCCGTCACCTTCGTGATTTTGAGAAAGAGGGAGGGCCTGCTTCAATGCGTTTACGAGGAGGGAAAGGCGGACTTTGACATTAAGGCGCTGCGAGAGGGTTCCACAGTGGAACTGGAGGGGATTTTGTCGAAGGATGAGAGGGCGCCCAGGGGAATCGAGCTGAGGATTCGGGCATGCAAAATTCTCTCCACGCCCCAGGCGGCCATGCCCCTTCCCATCTCAAAGTGGAATATGAACACCTCTCTGGACGCAAAGTTAAACTATCGGCCTATCTCCCTGCGCAACGTCAGGGAGCGGGCAAAGTTCAGGCTACAGGAGGGGATCGTGAGGGGATTTCGGGATTTCCTCTACAGCCAGGGCTTTACAGAGATTCACACCCCCAAGATCGGTGCCAGAAGCGCGGAGGGAGGGGCAAATCTGTTCCGGCTGGAATATTTTCACCGGCCGGCAGTGCTTCAGCAGAGCCCTCAGCTCTACAAACAGATGATGGTGGGGGTGTTTGACCGGGTGTTTGAGACCGGACCGGTGTTCCGGGCGGAGAAACACAACACCAAGCGCCATCTGAATGAGTACACCAGCCTGGACTTCGAGATGGGATATATCGAAGGCCCCCAGGATGTGATGGCCATGGAAACGGGATTTTTGCAGTACACCATGAAGCTGCTGGAGCGGGAGTACGGAGATGTGCTGGAGCTTTTGAAGGTAAAGCTGCCGGACGCTTCCAAGATTCCCCAGGTGCGGTTTGATGAGGCCAAGCGCCTGGTATCGGAGGCCTACGACCGGAAGATCCGCAATCCCTTTGATCTGGAACCGGAGGAGGAGACACTGATCGGCCGGTATTTTAAAGAGACGTACGATGCGGACTTTGTGTTTGTCACCCACTATCCCTCCAAGAAGCGGCCTTTCTACGCCATGGACGATCCGGCGGATTCCAGATACACCCTGAGCTTTGATCTTCTGTATCATGGCCTGGAGATCACCACGGGGGGACAGCGTATCCATGACTATGATATGCTCTGCCGCAAGATTGAGGCCAGAGGAATGACCCAGGAGGGGCTGGAGCAATACCTGGATACCTTCAAACACGGAATGCCGCCCCACGGCGGACTGGGAATCGGACTGGAGAGGCTGACCATGAAGCTGGTGGGAGAGGATAACATCAGGGAGACGACCCTGTTTCCCAGAGACTTATCCAGATTGGAGCCGTAACTATGAAAAAAGGAAAGAGAAGATGTAATCTGTGTGGGGCGAAGCTGAAGGACAGCGACATCTGTCCGGAGTGCGGATACAACAACAGCGCCTATGGCGCCCGCAGCTTTGAAAATTGGGCGGAGGATGAAGAGAAATACAGCTACGCCAATCTGACCCAGGAGGATCCCTCAGGAGAGAAAAAGGATCAGAAGGCAGAGCCTGCGAAGCCGGAGCGCAGAAATCCGGAGCGGGAAAAAGAGGCGGAGAAGTCCTCTGACAGCTGGGATTACAGCCAGCTGGACCAGGATTATGAGCCGAAAAGAGAACAGGGAGATCCCAAATGGGGAGTTCCCAACGAGGATCCCAAACAGCAGGGAAGGAAGGAGCGGGAAAAGAAAAGACGCCGCCGCCTTCTTCTCGCAGTGGCCGTGGTGCTGGCGATCTGCCTGCTGCCCCGGCTGGCCGAGGTGGTGATCAACCTGGTGGATGATGTGAGGTGGGAGATTGCCATGAACCGTATGCTGGATGAGCGAGAGAATTCTGGGAGGGAAGGCAGCGCAGACGGATCGACCGGACAGGAAGCGGAGACGAGAGATACCGCAGGAGGAATGGCCGGGACAGAAGGCCGGGATGACGGGCAGCCAGAGGCTTCCGGAACGGGGGCAATCGTCCCCGGCGGCCCTTACGAGACACAGCTGGGGCCCGGGCTTTACGTGGCGGGAATTCATTTTCCCACCGGCACCTACCGGGCGGAGTTGGTGAGCGGAGGCGGCAGCGTCCATATCTGGGATGAGACAGATGAGGATGGAACAGACTGGCAGAGTGAGTATCTTTACGAGAGCGGATCGGAGGAGGACCGGACCTTAAAAGATCTGGAGCTCACACAGGGCACCGTGATCCGCATCTCCAATGACCTGGTTCTCTCGCTGCGCACCCTGTTCCAGGGAGCGATGGAGGAGGGAGAAGCCAATCCTCTGACGGACGGCGCCGTCATCACAGACTGCGCGGTTGTGGGGGAGGATCTGGAGCCCGGAACTTATCTGGCTTCCATGACGGATGAATCGGAAAGCTACGGAACGCTGGTTCACCGCTACACCAGCTCGTATGATACGGAGGAGATCGATAATCTGACCTTTACGGAGGAGCAGCCCCAATTTCAGAATTTGATTTTGAAGGAAGGGGACGTGCTGGTGACCGTAAACTGCAGTGTCAGCTTGGAACCGGCTCAGTATGATCTGAGCGGATACCGGGGGCAACCCTATTAAGAAACGGGTATAGAGGAAAGGAGCAGACAAATGGCGAATATCATCAGTGACGAGACCATAGACTATGTGGGAATTCTGGCCAAGCTGGAGCTTTCTCCGGAGGAGAGAGAGCAGGCCAAGAAGGATATGGGCAGGATGCTGGATTATATTGATAAGCTCAATGAGCTGGATACCAGCGCGGTGGAGCCCATGTCCCATGTATTCCCTGTGCACAACGTATTCCGTGAAGACGTGGTGGAAAATGGGGATGACCGGGAAAACATGCTGAAAAACGCGCCAGCTAAGAAGGAGGGTTCTTATCAGGTTCCCAAGACAGTGGAATAATTTCGGGACAGCATTTTGGATGGAAAGTCGAGGTAGAGGAATGGATATATTGGAATTGACTGCCACAGGGCTTGGCAGAAAGATCAAAGAGAGACAAATATCGGTGAGGGAGGCAGTGGAGGCCTCTCTGAACCGGATTGACAGCCTGGAGGAGACCCTGAACTGCTATGTCACCGTGGACAGGGAGGGAGCTCTGGCCAGAGCGGAACAGGTTCAGCGCCAGATCGATGAGGGGAGTCTTTCGGGGCCTCTGGCAGGGGTGCCGGTGGCGGTGAAGGATAATCTGTGCACGGAAGGACTGACCACCACATGCAGCTCCAAAATTCTGTATAATTTTAAGCCCACTTACTCGGCGGAGGCGGTACGTCTCCTGGAGCAGGCGGGAGCTGTGATCCTGGGAAAGACCAATATGGATGAGTTTGCCATGGGAAGCACCACGGAGACTTCCGCCTTCGGGCCCACGAAAAATCCCTGGAATACGAACCACGTACCGGGCGGCTCCTCCGGCGGCTCCTGCGCCGCGGTGGCGGCAGGGGAAGCTTTCTGTGCCCTGGGATCGGATACCGGCGGATCCATCCGCCAGCCCAGCTCCTTCTGCGGAGTCACGGGCATCAAACCCACCTACGGCACCGTGTCCCGCTATGGGCTGATTGCCTATGGATCCTCCCTGGACCAGATCGGTCCGGTGGGAAAGGATGTGACGGACTGCGCCGCCCTGCTGGAGGTGATTGCCTCCCATGATAAGAAGGACAGCACCAGTGTGAAGCGGACAGATACGGACTTTACCTCCGCATTGTGCGGGGATGTGAAAGGTATGAAAGTGGGGATTCCCAGAGATTATCTGGGGGAGGGACTGGATCCCCAGGTGAGAAGGGCAGTGGAGCAGGCGGCGGAGCTGTTAAAGGAGCAGGGAGCTCAGGTGGAACTGTTTGATCTGAGCCTGGTGGAGTACGCCATCCCCGCCTACTATGTGATTGCCTCAGCGGAGGCTAGCTCCAACCTGGCCCGCTTTGACGGTGTGAAGTACGGATACCGGACGAAGGAGTATGAGGGGCTACACAATATGTACAAGAAAACCCGGTCCGAGGGCTTCGGGCCGGAGGTGAAGCGCCGGATTATGCTGGGATCCTTTGTGCTCAGCTCCGGTTACTACGATGCCTATTATCTGAAAGCTCTGCGAACCAAGGCTCTGATCAAGCAGGCCTTTGACCGGGCCTTTTCTTCCTACGATGTGATCCTTGGGCCGGCGGCCCCCACCACGGCGCCTGTTCTGGGCAGCTCCCTGGAGGATCCGCTGAAGATGTATCTGGGGGATATTTACACCATTTCCGTGAATCTGGCAGGGCTGCCCGGCATGACGGTGCCCTTTGCCCTGGACGAAGCAGGACTTCCCATCGGCGTCCAGCTGATCGGAAACTGCTTTGAGGAGAAGAAGATGATTCGAGCCGGATACGCGCTGGAGCAGGCCAGAGGGCAGTGGAAGGGCCCCGGTCCGGAAGGAATCAGAAGAGAGGGGAGAGAAGGGAAATGACAAGACAGTATGAGACAGTAATCGGTCTGGAGGTTCATGTGGAGCTGGCCACCAAGACGAAAATTTTCTGCGGCTGCTCCACCGTGTTCGGAGGAGCGCCCAACACCCACACCTGCCCGGTGTGTACCGGGATGCCCGGTTCCCTGCCGGTGTTAAACAGACAGGTGGTGGAGTACGCCCTGGCAGTGGGTCTGGCCACCAACTGCAAAATTCATCAGTACTGCAAATTTGACCGGAAAAATTATTTTTATCCCGACAACCCCCAAAACTATCAGATTTCCCAGCTCTATCTTCCCATCTGCTATGAGGGAGGAGTGGAGATTGAGACCGCCGCAGGCAAAAAGACGGTGGGCATCCACGAGATTCATATGGAGGAGGATGCCGGAAAGCTGATTCATGACGAGTGGGATGATTGTACTCTGGTGGACTACAACCGCAGCGGCGTACCGCTGATTGAAATTGTGTCGGAGCCGGATATGCGCAACGCGGAGGAGGTGATCGCCTACCTGGAAAAGCTGAGGCTGATTATCCAATATCTGGGGGCCTCGGACTGCAAACTCCAGGAGGGTTCCATGCGGGCGGATGTGAACCTGTCCGTGCGCCCGGTGGGATCCGAGAAGATGGGAACGAGAACGGAGATGAAAAACCTGAACTCCTTCAAGGCCATCTCCCACGCCATCGAAGGAGAGCGCTCCCGCCAGATTGAGCTGCTGGAGGAGGGCAGGCCTGTGATTCAGGAGACCCGCCGGTGGGATGACAACAAGGAGGCGTCCTTCCCCATGCGTTCCAAGGAGGACGCCCAGGATTACCGCTATTTTCCGGATCCGGATCTGCCTCCGGTGGTTATCGATGATGCGTGGATTGACCGGATCAGACAGCAGCAGCCGGAGCTTCGCACAGAAAAAATGGAGCGCTACAAAAAGGAATATGCGCTGTCGGACTATGACGCGGGCATCATCACTTCCTCCAAACGGCTGGCGGATTTGTTTGAGGAGACGGCAAGGCTGAGCCGGAAGCCCAAGAAGGCGGCCAACTGGATTATGGGGGAGACCCTTCGCCTTTTGAAGGAACAGGATATGGAGGCGGAGGAGATTTCCTTTGACGCCGCGAACCTGGCCCGGCTCATTGAGCTGACAGAGGAGGGCGTGATTAACGGAAGCGTGGCCAAGGAAGTGTTTGAGGTTATGTTTCGGGAGAACATGGATCCGGCAGAATACGTGGAGGAGCACGGCCTGAAGACGGTCAGCGACCAGGGGGCGCTCCGGTCTGCTATCGAGCAGGTGGTGGCTGAGAATCCCCAGTCTGTGGCGGACTACCGGGGCGGCAAAAAGAAAGCCATGGGCTTCCTGGTGGGCCAGACCATGAAGGCTATGGGCGGTAAGGCGGATCCCGGCGCGGTGAACCGGATCCTGCTGGAAATTCTGAACAGTTAACACAATTTTCCTTGTGTTCCTCGATTTTGGAAGCTATAATAGACCTGTAGCGGAGAAAAGGACGGAGGCGCTGTTTTGCGCGCGGCCTCCGCATATGACGAATGAGAAAGATGGAGAACATTTCATGGGTCATAGATTGATTGACAGGGCGGCCATGCTGGCATTGCTGGCGGCGGCTGCCATATTCGGGACAGGCTGCAGCCGGAGCACCCTCAATTACCAGATTGCCGAGAGTATCGGCACCCTGGGACAGTACGAGAATAATGAGCCGGTGGAGACTCCTCAGATGCAGGTGGAACGGGAACAGCGGGAATCCCAGGAGGCCCAGGAGAGCCAGCTTCAGGCGAAGCTGGACGATGCTGCCAGCCTGGCGGAGGGCTACTGGTATGAGGAGGCCATTGCGCTTCTCTCTGAGCTGACTGGTGAGGATGCGGAGGATGAGCGGGTGACCGCTGCCATCGCCGAGTATCAGAGTGCCAGCGAGAGTATGACCGCTTATGAAGGGGACATTGCCCACCTTTGTTTCCCAGGGCTGGTGGAGGACACCATGCGGGCCTTTGACGGGGACGACATGTCCTACACCTACTCCAGTTCCATGGTGACCACACAGGAGTTTGAGGGAATCCTGCAAAGCCTCTATGATAATGGCTATATTTTGATTGACATTCATGATATTGCGGCCATGACCACCGATGACCGGGGCGTGACCATGCTGGAACGGAAGGAACTTCTATTGCCTTCGGGGAAGAAGCCGGTGATTATCTCCCAGGATAATCTGAATTATTCCGGGGTAGTAAACGGGGACGGTATCGCCACCAGTCTGACTTTGGACGATGAGGGAAATGTGAAGGCCCTGTACACAGATGAGGAGGGCCATGACCTGAAGGGGGATTACGACCTGATTCCCATTCTGGATACTTTTGTGGAGGAACATCCTGATTTTTCCCTGAACGGCGCCAAGGGGATCGTGTCGGTGTCCGGATCGGAGGGCGTGTTCGGATATCAGGTGGCGGACACTGCGGTCGCCAATTATGAGGACAACCGCGCCACGGTGACCCAGATCGCTCAGCGCTTGACGGAAACCGGGTGGAACATTGCCTGTGCCGGATACAGTCATTCCTATATGAATACCATGAGTCTGGAAGAGCTCCAGTCGGACATCGGCAGCTGGATGGAGGAAGTGGGAACCCTGGTGGGAGATACGGATATTCTGTTCTATCCCTACGGGGGCGAGGTGGCATATCCCAGTGATCAGCTGGATTACCTCATTGATTCCGGCTTCGTCTATCTGTGCGGACTCTGGGCAGAAGCAGACTATATGGACATCCAGGAGAACTATATGCGCCAGACTAGGCGGTTTGTGGACGGCTCTACATTGGAGCAGGTGCCGGATTACTTTACCAGCTTTTTCAGCGTGGCCAGCATTTTGGATTCCGACCGCTGACGGGAGCTGCCAGGGGAGCCCTTTCTTAGTTACTATTCATAGTAACTTTTCTTAAGAAAATCTTTGGAAACACTTTGGGATTTGGGATTCCATGAAGAGGATGACCATGATATAATGAAGGCAGCAGTGACAAAATACGATTAGGGGAGGAAGGTATATGAGAGGCTTTAAGGAATGGCTGTCCGATTATCTCCGGTACATCATTCTGGTGATAGCGGCGCTTCTTGCCGTGGGCGCGATTTTTCTGGGGATCAGACTATATCAGGAGTCCGGAAACCCTCAGCAGGAATCGCAGAGCCAGGGAGATGAGGACAGCGTCATCATCATAGACGAGACGGAGTCCGAGAGTGGGACAGAATCCGAGAGTGAGACGGAGACAGAACCCGAGAGTGAAACGGAGACCGAGCCTGTTACCGAGACGGAACGTGAGACAGAAGAGGGCGAGACCGAGGCGGACAGCAGCGAGGACGGAACGGCCACGGCCCAGGCAAACGGGGGATCAGCCGGCGCAGCAACTTCCGAAACCTCCGCAGACAGCGGAGAAGAAACTATGATCGTGGTGGGTGAGACCGCTGCCCAGGATTCGGAGAGCACTCAGGATCAGGGGACTTCCGCCCAGACAGAGGAGCAGGTGCAGATTGTTGAGACACAGGCGCCGGAGATAGATCCACCGGAGACAGACCCGCCGGAGCCGGTATATCTGACTATGACGGGAGCCTGCTATATCAGGAGCTATCCGGATTATGGCGACAATATTATCGGTGAGTATCCCGCCGGAACCGTGGTGGAATTTGTGGAGGATGTAGGCGGCTGGTATCACGTCCGGGTGGATGGTCTGGACGGTTACATGGGAGCCAGATTCTTCAGTTAGGAAAGCATCGGTGAAAGTGTTTTCCCAGCCAAGCCGGGATGACGCCGGAAGATATTTTTGAAGTGAGG
>DBFBJF010000333.1:0-10648 GCA_048203265.1 Candidatus Merdiplasma sp. | reverse complement strand
CGCATGTCCTTCCAGGAGCTGTTCAGCGTGGATGACATGGATCACGCGGAGGGCTGGAGAAAGGTGCTTTGCAACAAGTATGTGGCAACTTTGATTACCCTGGTATTCGGCTACATACTGACCCAGGTGGGTTACTCCAATATCTGGCCTCTGTTTGGAAGCGCCAACCAGCTTTTGAGCGCGCTGGTGCTGATCACCCTGTGCGTGTTCCTGAAAGTGACAGGGCGGGAGATGAGAACGCTGGTGCCGCCCTTCGTGATTATGCTGGTGGTGACCTTCTCCGCCCTCGTGCAGCGGTTCATTGCGCTGGTCGGCGCCTTCACCGCCGGAACGGGCGTATTCATGGTGGAGGGACTTCAGCTGATCGTAGCGGTTTTGCTGATGATCCTGGGAGTCACGATTGTGGTCACCTCTGGAAAAGAGCTGGTGACAAAGAAAGCCCCGGAGCGGGGATAAGTACAGGCGCGAGTACAGATGGCGCATATAGATCAAACAGCAATAAAAAAGGCGGAGCTGTCGCAGGTTTGCGGCGGCTTCGTCTTTTTATCCGGGCGCTGCGGTTCACAGCCTCTTGACAAATTTGCCATTCCGGTATATTCTTGAAATAGAACGTATGTTCGGATGCGGAGGCGGAATATGCATATACATCAGGAGCTGGATTTGTTTGAAAAACTGAACATTCTCACGGACGCGGCCAAGTATGATGTGGCCTGCACCTCCAGCGGTGTGGACCGTCCGGGGGACGGGAAACATATGGGAAGCTGCTCGGCGCCCGGGATCTGCCACAGTTTTTCCGCGGACGGCAGGTGTATCTCCCTTTTGAAGATCCTGTTTACCAACGAGTGTATCTATGACTGCAAATACTGTGTGAACCGTTCTTCCAACGACGTAGTGCGCACCTCCTTTACGCCGGAGGAGGTCTGCCGGCTGACCATGGAATTTTACAGAAGAAATTTTATTGAGGGGCTGTTTTTGAGCTCCGGAATTTTGCAGAGTCCCAATCATACCATGGAACAGATTTATCAGACCCTGTACCAGCTGAGGATGGTCTGGCATTTTCGGGGATATATCCATGTGAAGGCCATACCGGGGGCGGATCCGGGGCTCATTGAGCGGACGGGCTATCTGGCGGACCGCATGAGTGTGAACCTGGAGCTGCCCACGGCGGAGGGGTTAAAGAAGCTGGCACCCAACAAATCCCGTAGGAATATTCTGCTGCCCATGAGACAGATACAGGAGAAGATGGAGGAGAACAAAAACGAGCTGGTGGTGTACCGCCATGCGCCGGCGTTTGTCCCGGCGGGGCAGAGTACCCAGATGATCATCGGCGCCACGCCGGAGAGCGATTTTCAGATTATCTCCGTGGCGGAGTCCCTGTATCAGAAGTTTGGGCTGAAGCGGGTATTTTATTCCGCCTTTGTGCCGGTGAACCGGGACGCGATGCTGCCGGCTCTTCCGGGAGGGCCGCCTCTGCTGCGGGAGCACAGGCTGTATCAGGCGGACTGGCTCATGCGGTTTTACGGGTTTCAGGCGGGGGAACTGCTCAGCGAGACCCATCCCAACTTTCACGTGATGCTGGATCCGAAGTGCGACTGGGCGCTGTCCCATCTGGAACAGTTTCCGGTGGAGATTGACCGGGCGCCCCTGGAGACGCTGCTGCGGGTGCCTGGCATCGGGCCCAAGTCGGCCCGGAGGATTGTCCAGGCCCGCCGGTTTGGCTCCATAGATTTTCAGAGCCTAAAAAAGATGGGGGTGGTGCTGAAACGGGCGGTTTATTTTATCACCTGCGGCGGGAAGGCCATGTATCCTTTGAAGATGGAGGAGGATTATATTTTGCGGAATTTGCTGGACGCGGAACGGCCCTCCGCCCAGCCGCCCAGAAACTGGAGGCAGCCTTCCCTGTTTGAATGGGGGCTGGAAAACCCCACATAAAAACTTCGGATTGACTCCGGGAAAAAGGATGAAACCAGTATTTTCCCGGTCGGATGGCGAAGGGCAGAGTCAGGAGGAGGGATGAAATTGACCATATTTTGCTGTGAGGATTCGGTGGACGGAATTCTGACTGCGGTTTATGATGCCTGGGACAGCGGTCTGGGCTTGTCCCAGGTGACGGTGCAGGCGGGGGTGAATCAGGACCGGAACCTGTTTGCCCGGTATGCCCTGGTGGAGACGGACCACGGGAAGGCTCGGAAAGTGGCCAGGACCCTCAGACAGAGACTGGGGATGGAGGATTACCAGGTGATCTATCAGGCGGCCCTGTCCAGGGAAGCGGACAAGGGGGAGGCCATTTTCGCGGTTATTGTGCTGGGGCTGGCGGTCTGGAAGCGCAGGAACATCACCAAAAACCTGGGAGAGCCCCATGTGATGCGGCTGTTTGAACTGTCCAGAAGGGTGGAGAATGAGGGACACCGCTACCGCATGTTTGTCCGTTTTCATGAGCTGGAGCGGGAAGAGTCGGAGGAGCCGGTGATGTTTTCCCGGATTGAGCCGGAGAATCAGGTGCTTCCGCTGCTGGGAGATCATTTTTCAGAGCGCTTTCCCATGATGAATTTTATGATCTATGACCAGACCCACAGCCAGTGCCTGGTGCACCGGGCGGGCAAACAGTGGGTACTGATGCAGGATGTGCAGATGGATCAGGAGCGGACCGCCCGGTATTCCCGGGAGGAGGAGCAGTACGCCCGCCTGTGGAAAGGGTTTGTGGACAGTGTGGCGATTCAGGAGAGAAAAAATCCACGGTGTCAGATGAATTTTATGCCGAAGCGGTACTGGAAGCATATGACCGAGCATAATTAGGGAGGGGGAAGCGCCCTGGAACCGCGTAGAAATTTTATTTACCGACCAGAAAAAAAGATGGGAACATGACGAAAGTTAAAAAAATAACAAAGTTTATCAATGCAGTATTTTGACGAAAACCGGTTCTTCTTTGACGAAAAATATGGTGAAAACATTATGGATTTGGGAAAAAGAATGGTAAGCCTCTCAAGAATGCTCTATTGACAAATACGTCCAAAGATGCCATAATGCGGAAAAATAGAAAGGCGATTATGACACGTTAGTTCAAATGATTGGAGGCGCTGGCTATGTCAGTAAGGAAAATTAAGCTTAATGAATTTGAAGATGTGAAGGATTTTGTGAGAGCTGCGGAAAAATGCGATTATGACGTGGATATTTCCTATAACCGCATTGTGATCGACGCGAAATCTTTGATGGGCGTATTGAGCTTGGATCTGACCAGAGAATTGACCGTGAGATACAGTGAAGAGGACAATATGTATTTTTCCGATATTTTAGATAAATATGCCATTTCATAAACAGCATCCATGACACATCTGCAGCGGATGGATAAAGCAGTGAGGAAGGGGAGACGCCAGGGCAGCCAATGCCGCCCGGGCGTCTCCCCTTTCTTCAAAAAAGAATGGACGAAATCACAGGGAGCGGGTACAATAAAGGGGACAGGCAAGGAGATAACAGGAGGAGGGAGCTGGCTCATGGATCAGGAGATTCGGATATCTGTGCGGAACCTGGTGGAGTTTATTCTCCGTTCTGGAGATATTGACAACCGCAGAGGGACCATGGCGGATAAGGATGCCATGCAGATGGGGAGCCGTCTCCACAGAAAGCTTCAAGGCCGGAAGGGAGCGTCCTATCAGGCGGAAGTCTTTTTGACCGGCACCTTCTCCTGCGGAGCGTTTTCCATCACCGTGGAGGGCCGGGCGGACGGAATTATCCAGGAAGATGGGGGCGTGGTGGTGGATGAAATCAAGGGCGTGTTCCGGGGACTGGAGTATGTGGAGGAACCGGTGCCGGTGCATCTGGCCCAGGCAAAATGCTACGCCTATCTGTATGCGGTCAAACAGGGACTGAGCGAGATCGGCGTGCAGATGACCTACTGCAATCTGGAGACGGAGGAACTGAAATATTTCCGAAGCTCCTACGAGGTTTCCCAGCTGGAGCAATGGTTTTTTCAGATTCTGGAAGAATACAAAAAATGGGCGGCATATCAGACCGAGTGGCGCCAGATCCGCCAGGATTCCATAAAGAAGATGGAATTTCCTTTTCCCTACCGGGAGGGACAGCGGGAACTGGCGGCTGCGGTTTACCGCACCATTGCCCGGAAGAAAAAGCTGTTTATTCAGGCCCCGACAGGGACGGGAAAGACCATCTCCACGGTGTTTCCCGCGGTGAAGGCCGTGGGGGAGGAACTGGGGGAGAAGATCTTTTATCTGACGGCCAAAACCATGGCTCGGACGGTGGCGGAGAAGGCATTTTCCCTGCTGGCGGGACAGGGGCTGCGCTACAAGGTGGTGACCATCACCGCCAAGGAAAAGGTCTGCCTCTGTGAGGAGATGGAGTGCAATCCGGATGCCTGCCCCTACGCCAAGGGGCATTTTGACCGGATTAACGATGCGGTTTACGATATGCTGACCACCCACACTTCCTTTGGCAGGGAGGAGATTCAGGCCCAGGCAAAAAAATGGATGGTCTGTCCCTTTGAGCTGACCCTGGATGTGTCGCTGTGGGTGGATGCGGTGATCTGCGATTACAATTATGTGTTTGATCCCAGGGCCCATCTGAAGCGCTTCTTCTCCGATGGAGTGAAGGGGGAATATTTGTTTCTGATTGACGAGGCCCACAATCTGGTGGACCGGGGAAGGGAGATGTTCAGCGCCGCCCTCTGGAAGGAAGATTTCCTGTCGGTGAAAAAGGCGGTAAAGAGCGCCGCCGGCAAGGATCACGGGCTGGGGGGAAAACTGGCCCGGGGGCTGGAGCGGTGCAACCGGCAGCTGCTGGAGCTGAAGCGGGAGTGTGACGGCTGCCAGGTGCTGGAGAGCGTGGGCACTCTGCCGGTGTCCCTGACGAACCTCTGCGGCGTGATGGAGAAGTTCCTGGAGGAATCCAGAAACCGGGAGGTGAATGACCAGGTGCTGGATCTCTATTTTCAGGTCAGGAGCTTTCTGGATATCTGCGACCGGTTGGATGAGTGCTACGTCATTTATACCCAGCTGGAGGAAAACGGGAAATTTATGCTGAAGCTCTACTGTGTGGATCCTTCTGTAAATATCCAGGAATGTCTGAACCGGGGAAACAGTACCATCTATTTTTCCGCCACCCTGCTTCCAGTGGATTATTACAGACGGCTGCTCAGCACAGATCCGGAGGATTACGCGGTATATGCCAAATCCTGTTTTGATCAGAGCAAAAAGCAGGTGTGGATCGGGACGGACACCAGCACCCGCTACAGCAGCCGGGGACCGGCGGAATACCGGAAACTGGCGGAGTACATCAAAAAAGCGGTTCTTGGAAAGTCAGGAAATTACCTGGTGTTTTTCTCTTCCTACCGGATGCTGGAGGATGTGGCGGACTGCTTTGAGGCCATCCGGCCAGAGCAGGTGCGCCTGATCTGCCAGACTAGCGGGATGAAGGAGCCGGAACGGGAAGCGTTCCTGGAAGAATTTTCCGAGGGCCGGGAGGAGACCCTGGTGGGCTTCTGCGTGATGGGAAGTATCTTCGGGGAGGGAATCGACCTGAAGAGAGACCGGCTCATCGGCGTGGTTGTGGTGGGCGCCGGACTGCCCCAGGTCTGCAATGAGCGGGAGATCCTGAAGCGATATTATGATGGACGGGGCATGGACGGATTTCAGTACGCCTATCTCTGTCCGGGCATGAACAAGGTGCTGCAGGCTGCCGGGCGGGTAATCCGCACGGAGGAGGACCGGGGAATTATCCTGCTGCTGGATCAGCGGTTCACCCAGTATCAGTACCGCCGCATGTTTCCCAGAGAGTGGGCGGATTACGGGCTGTGCTCGGTGGAGGATATAGACAGGAAAGTGAGAAGTTTTTGGGAGAACCAGGAAGATTCCGGGAGTTTGTCTGTTCAAAACGGGCATCTTGTGGTATAAAGATGGTGAGGAAAAAGACAGACGCAGATTGGAAGGCGTTGAAAATCATAGATGAAGGAGAGTCGGGATGTTTTGCAGCAAATGCGGAGCGCAGTTGGATGAGGAAGACAGATACTGTCCCCGGTGCGGCACACCGGTAAAAAGCGCAGAAAGGGCCGGGGAAACAGAACAGAAGGAGCAGAAAGAGAAGGAGGAGACGGCTGTCCGGGAGGAAGAACCAACAGATTCTTTGGAAGAGCCACAGATATACCGGGAGGAAGAACTGCCGGATGCCCCGGAGTACGGGACAGATGAGATGGCCGGAGGTGAGCCGGTGCTCTACAGCGAGGTTTACCGAAACTGGCAGCCCCCTGAAGAGGGAGACCGGGGGAGGAGAAATCACCGGGCCAGGGAGGACAGGAACAGTGAGGAGACTTACAAGCAGGAGAAAAGATCCGAGGGCGAGTTTGAGGACAATCCGTTTCGGGATCTTTATCCGGATGAACCGGAGGAAAAGTCCCATGTGGTTTTGATGATGACGGCGGTCTTTCTCGTCATCGCGGTGGCGGCAGTCATGTTTTCCGTTGGCTTTTTCCTATCCAGAAGAAACGCGCTCACCTCAGAGACGGGAAGCGCCGTCACGGTGGAGAGCGTCCTGCCGGGAGGAGAAGACTCCTCCGAAGTTCAGAGTGAAGCGGCGGAGGGAGGTACAACGGATGACCAGAGCCAGGAAGCGCAGGGACAGACGAACGCATAGGTATCGTCAACATAACGGAATACAGGAAATGACGGCTTTTTCCACGGATGGGCCGGTAATTCATAGAAATCCAATCAGGATGACCAGAGTGAACAACAATGAGGAGGACAAACGAATGAGTAATGTGAGGCGAGTGTATGTGGAAAAGAAGGATGGGTTTTCCGGAGCGGCGAAGGATCTGACCCATGAAATCCGTAGCTATCTTGGCATTGAGGGCCTGAAGAAAATCCGTATTCTGATCCGCTACGATGTGGAAAACATTTCCGATCAGGTGTTTGAAACAGCCTGCAGGACCGTGTTTTCAGAGCCCCCGGTGGATACACTGTATCTGGAGACCTTTCCCATGGGAGAGAGTGACCGTACCTTTTCTGTGGAATACCTGCCCGGTCAGTTTGACCAGCGGGCGGATTCTGCCGTACAGTGCGTGAAGTTTCTGAAGGAGGACGAAGAGCCCATCATCCGTTCAGCCACCACCTATGTGATTGAGGGAGCGGTTACGGAGGAGGAGCTGAATGCCATCAAGGGCTACTGCATTAACCCGGTGGATTCCAGGGAGACGGATCTGGTAAAGCCGGACACTCTGGTGACGAAATTTGAGGAGCCGGAGGACGTGGCTATTTTAAATGGCTTTGACGAGATGGAGCCGGAGGAGCTGAAAAAGCTGTATGATTCTTTGAACCTGGCCATGACTTTCCAGGATTTTCTTCATATACAGAAATACTTTGCCGGAGAGGAGAAGCGGGATCCGTCTATGACTGAGATCCGGGTGCTGGACACCTATTGGTCTGACCACTGCCGTCACACCACCTTCTCCACGGAATTAAAGCAGATCACGTTTGATGAGGGATATTACCGGAAGCCCATGGAGGATACCTATCAGCAGTACCTGGCCGATCGGCAGGACGTATATCAGGGGCGGAAGGACAAGTTTGTCTGCCTGATGGATCTGGCGCTGATGGCCATGAAAAAGCTGAAGAAGGAAGGAAAGCTTCCAGATCAGGAGGAGTCGGAGGAGATCAATGCCTGCAGTATCGTGGTTCCGGTGGAGGTTGACGGGAAAACAGAGGAATGGCTGGTGAATTTCAAGAATGAGACTCACAATCACCCCACGGAGATCGAGCCCTTCGGCGGTGCGGCCACCTGCCTGGGCGGAGCGATCCGTGATCCCCTCTCCGGACGGACGTATGTATATCAGGCCATGCGGGTGACCGGCGCGGCAGACCCCACCGGTTCGGTGAAGGATACCCTGAAGGGGAAGCTGCCCCAGAAGAAACTAGTGCGGGAGGCAGCCCACGGCTACAGCTCTTACGGAAACCAGATCGGTCTGGCTACCGGATATGTGAAAGAGATTTATCATCCCGATTATGTGGCGAAGCGCATGGAGATCGGGGCGGTGATGGGAGCCGCTCCCAGAAAGGATGTGATCCGGGAGACCTCGGATCCGGGCGATGTGATCATTCTGCTGGGCGGAAGAACGGGCCGGGACGGTATCGGAGGCGCCACCGGTTCCTCCAAGGTGCACACGGAGGCATCCATTGAGGTGTGCGGCGCGGAGGTGCAGAAAGGAAACGCTCCCACAGAGCGGAAGATTCAGAGAATGTTCCGCCGGCCGGAGGTGAGCCGGCTGATCAAAAAGTGCAACGACTTTGGAGCGGGCGGCGTGTCTGTTGCCATCGGCGAGCTGGCCGCCGGCCTGCACATTTATCTGGACAAGGTGCCCAAGAAGTACGCCGGTCTGGACGGCACGGAGATCGCCATCTCCGAATCCCAGGAGCGGATGGCGGTGGTGGTGGATCCCAAGGATGTGGATCAGTTCCTGGCCTATGCCAAGGAGGAGAACCTGGAGGCCGTGGAGGTGGCCGTGGTGACCCAGGAGCCCAGATTGGTGCTGATCTGGAGAGATAAAGAGATTGTAAACATCTCCAGAGCGTTCCTGGATACCAACGGAGCCCACCAGGAGACGGACGTAGAGGTGGAGATTCCCTCAAAGGAGGCCAACTATTTCATAAAAGAAGAGGTGGCGGAGGCCGATGTGGCGAAGAAATGGCTGGATACCCTGGCTGACTTAAACTGCTGCTCCCAGAAAGGGCTGGTGGAGATGTTTGACAGCTCCATCGGGGCAGGATCAGTGCTGATGCCCTACGGCGGAAAGTATCAGTTGACGGAGACTCAGGCTATGGTGGCAAAGCTGCCGGTGCTGGAGGGACATACCGATACGGTGACCATGATGAGCTACGGTTTCGATCCCTATCTGTCCAGCTGGAGTCCCTACCACGGCGCCGTGTACGCAGTGGTGGAGTCTGTGGCCAGAATCGTGGCAAACGGAGGCGATTACCGGAAAATCCGCTTTACGTTCCAGGAGTACTTCCGCCGTATGACCCAGGATCCCAAGCGCTGGAGCCAGCCCTTCGCGGCTCTGTTGGGTGCCAATGCGGCCCAGATGGGCTTTGGACTGCCCTCCATCGGAGGAAAGGACAGTATGTCCGGAACCTTCAATGAGATTGACGTGCCGCCCACCCTGGTATCTTTTGCGGTGGATGTGAACACCTATCAGAATATTATCTCTCCGGAACTGAAGAAAGCGGGAAGCAAGCTGGTGCTGCTTCGCATTGAGAAGGATGAGTATGACCTGCCCAGGTACGGCCAGGTGATGGATCAGTACGGCAAGTTCTTTGAGGATGTAAAAGCCGGGAAGATCATCTCCGCTTACGCCCTGGACGGTAAGGGTCTGGCCGCCGCTGTCAGCAAGATGGCCTTCGGAAACGGCATGGGCGTGAAGCTGGAGCACAATGTGGCGCCCCAGGATCTGTTCGCTCCCGGGTTTGGCGACATTGTGGCGGAGGTGCCCGACGGCAAGGTGGGAGAGCTGTCCATCACTTACACGGTGGTGGGCGAGGTGACGGACCGGGGAGCGCTGGAGTACTCCTACCACTCCATCCCTCTGGATCAGGCGCTGAAAGCCTGGACGGGAACCCTGGAGAAGGTGTTCCGCACCAGGTCCAGCGCGCAGGATGGTCCTACCTCTGTAATCTTCTCCGGAGAAGCGGAGGGGGGCAGCGTGGATGAGCAGGGTTGCTACCACGCCGCCAGTGTGTACGTGTGCAAACATAAGACGGCGGTTCCCAGGGTATTTATCCCGGTATTCCCCGGCACCAACTGTGAGTACGACAGCACCAGAGCCTTTGAGCGGGCAGGAGCCCAGGTGGATGTGAAGGTATTCCGCAACCTGACGGCTCAGGATATTCGGGATTCCGTAGAGATTTTCCAGAAGTCTATTGACCAGGCCCAGATGATTATGTTCCCCGGCGGTTTCTCTGCGGGAGATGAGCCGGACGGCTCCGCCAAATTCTTTGCCACTGCCTTCCGGAATGAGAAGATGAAGGAGGCTGTGATGCGGCTCCTAAATGAGCGGGACGGACTGGCGCTTGGCATCTGCAACGGTTTCCAGGCTCTCATCAAGCTGGGACTGGTGCCGGGCGGCGAGATTACGGGACAGCAGGAGGATTCCCCCACCCTGACGTTTAATACCATCGGACGCCATATTTCCAAGATGGTTTACACCAAGGTGATGACCAACAAATCTCCCTGGCTTGCGAAGGCAACGCTGGGCGGCGTGTACGTGAATCCGGCCTCCCACGGCGAGGGACGGTTTGTGGCCAGCATGGAGTGGCTGGCGAAGCTCCGCGCCAATGGGCAGATTGCCACCATGTATACGGACTGCAATGGGGAGCTGTCCATGGATGAGGAGTGGAATGTGAACGGCTCTTACCTGGGCATTGAGGGTATTACCAGCCCGGATGGCCGGGTGCTGGGCAAGATGGCTCACTCAGAGCGGCGCGACACGGCGGTGGCCATCAATATCTATGGCGAGCAGGATATGAAGATTTTTGAGTCCGGGGTGGAATATTTTAAATAATGAATAACGATGAAATCAAAGCATTGCTGAGAGAGCTGAAGGAACGGTCCGATCAGAACGGCGAGGTAAAAAGCCAGACGGTCCGGATCAATT
>DBFBJF010000332.1:0-4713 GCA_048203265.1 Candidatus Merdiplasma sp. | reverse complement strand
CGTCCCAGCTGATGAGCACATCTCCGCCCTCCGCGCAAAATTGTTCCGCCGCGTTCAACGTTTCCTGATTGTCCGATATCTCCAGTTTTTTTATGTTTCCATCCAGGATACTGTCCAGAAAATCCACATACTCTGAGGAGATGGTGCTGGAGCTGATTGACAGTCTCGCGGATGGAACGGACCGATTGGAGGAGTATGCGCAAAATTACAGCCTCTCCTGGCTGGAGAGCCAGGGGCGGGATGGGGGAGAGCAGGGATAATATCAGGCGAATGACGGTCTGCTGAGGAAGACGAAAGAAATGGGGGACAGATTGATATGCTCAGCATTGCTGTGTGCGACGATGAGGCGGCGGCAGTGAGAATGATTGCGCCGAAACTTAAGAGAGAATTTGAAAGAGGCGGTATGTCCTGCCAGTTTGAACTGTTTACCAGCAGCAGAGTTTTGGCTGAGAAGGTGGAAAGCGGGATAAAATACGATGTGCTGTTTTTAGATATCAGTATGCCCCAGCTTGATGGGATTGAGTTGGGAACTAAATTGATAGAGCAGCTGTCCGATACCATCCTGATTTATATTTCCAGCCGGGAAGATCTGGTGTTTGACGCTTTTCAGGCGCGCCCTTTCCGGTTTATAAGAAAAAAACGATTCCAGACAGATCTTCCAATCCTGGTCCGCGATATTTTTCGCGAGATAGAACGGAGAAATGGACAAAAGATCCCGTTTCAGTGCGGCAGTTCTGTGATTTTGCTGCAGCCGGAAAAGATTCTTTATGTGGAGTCTTATAAGAAGGTACAGATTCTTCACTGCCAGGACGGACAATATGAAGTAAAATACAGTTTTCAGAAGGTGATGGAGCTGCTAAATCCATACGGTTTTGTTCAGGCCCATAAGAGTTTTTTTGTAAACTGCCGCTATATCCATTCCATCAGCAGAACAGAGCTCATTCTGGATGATCAGACGGTGATTCCGATTGGCCGCTCTAAGAGGGAGGAAGTGAAGAGAGCATTTTCCCGGTTTACGATGTCGAACATGGTTCCAGCTTCAGAAGAACCTGTACCGTGAAGCAAGTGGGAGAGGTCATTTCATAACTGAGGATACCATCATACTGTTCTGCTATTTTTCTGAGTACTTTTGTTCCGATGCCGTGATTATTTGCGTCCTCTTTTGTAGAGAGAAGTTCCGGATTGTTCTTCAGAACGTCATAGGTGACGCTGTTGTCAGTGCGAAAAACCAAATAGGACTTTATAGGACAAACATTTAACCGGATAAAAGGATGCTTCTGCCCTTTGCATGCTTCAATCGCATTGTTTAACAGATTACCGAACAGGGAGCAGAGGGTTCGGTTGTCCATAGCCAGCGTATCCGGAAGGGAAACGTTCATTTCAATGTCTATGCCGAGAGATTTGGCATAGGCATTTTTTTGACTCAGTATGGCATCGATGACTGGGTGGTTGGTCAAAACGGTGCTGTCAATGGAAGGAAGGGCGGTGCTTGTCAAGGAGGAGAGATACTGGGTAAGTTCCTCCATCTCTCCGTTCCTGGCCAGCTCTTGGGCATAGATAAAATAGTTGGTCAGCTCATGTTTTAACTCCCGCATCTGAGCTTCCGTCTCTTTCATTTGATCCAGTGTATTTTCTGACAGCTTCATATCTTGGATGATTAGCTGCTGCTCCTGCATATTCTGCTGTTCCTTGGTAAAACGGAAAATCAGGAAGGTGGTGGAACAGGTGGAAAAAAGGCAGGCGGCATAAAAAAGGATAGAAACGGGGTTGCCAAGCTCAAAAATATTGGTAAAGGAGCAGGTCAGCAGGTAGGTGGCTAATGCGGCAAAAAGGAGAATCAGATGATCTCTTCGGTTTAGATAGAAGGAAGTCAGGTTGGAATATTTCCAGAGAAGCAGGTAGTAGGCAGCAAAGGTGCCGTACCCCAGGATGTCTCGCGGAATGACCAGTTGAAAAAAATAATCAGGGCCCCAAACATATTCCATACATCCGCCTATAATAAAGCCGCATTGGGCGGCCAGGGACATGGCTAACAGGATGGTCAGTATCATGGAAAGGGGATTCCCTTTGTAAAGTATCAGGCAGGCAAGTATCAGACAGAGGGTGTAGACGGTCTGATCAAGCAGGAAGCTGGGCCACCAGGCGCTGTCCCGGAAACATTCTATGATAAAAAGCTGTGCGCCATAGCGCACTGCTGAGGCCACCAGGACGGCCAGAGTGATGCAGAGAGCCTTCCGCCTGCGGCTATACCGGAATGGGAACATGCTCATGCATGGTATGGCGATAATCAGATAAAAGTGGGGATTGATCAATTCCCAGATTGTGGTCAAAAGATCCATGGCTCATTGACTCCCTTCTGTACTTTTGCCGTAAATATTCCTTATAGAAATCCTAGAAGAAAATGGGCAAGGTGTCAAGAGAAAGAAGGAAGGTTGTTGGTTCCCTCCTTCTTGCCGTTCGTTCCGGGGTTCTGTATGTTTCCAGAGGAACTTGCTATAATATGGTCAGTTGCTACGTCGCGGCGGTAACGGAACATTATAGAAGAGAAAGGAAGGGAATACCGTATGAAGAAAACAAGTTTCTTTTTGACCTTGCCACTGACCATTGCCATGACACTCTCCCTTGTGGGGGCAGCATGGGCATCTGACGGCGCCAATGAGGCGGAGATGACGGAAGCTGTCACGGAAGCCGCCGCTGAAGCTGGGGAAACGGCAGGACCTCCTGCGCAGGAGGAGATACCTTTGGATACCAGCAAACATGAGCATACTTATCGGCTGGCAGTGGACAGCTACGAGGCCACTGACACTACCGGCGGTTACCGCCATTACCGCTGCTCCGTTTGTGGGGATGATTACGCCTACACTACAGACCCCATGGTTTACACGGAGAACCCGAAAACCGGTGAGGCGATCACACTGGATGATGCCATGAACCCGTATCTGCCAAATTATGAATTTATGCCGGATAATGAGCTTCACGTTTTCTGGTCCAGGGAGGACAGTGAGTGGAGAGTCTACGCAGTGGGATCCCACGATATGAAAATGGAGGGATGGTGCGGTTCCAATGTACATTGCTGGTCCGCACCCGTCTATGATGTGACGGACTGGCGGTATGAGGGAGTTTTGAGAACTCTGCCCACGGGTAATTATGCTGCCTGCGATTTTGATTACGATCTGCAGACAGACCAGATTGTTCTTTTTGTCAACAGCAACGAGCAGAGACGTCTCTGGACCAACGGAAACAGCGTTCCGGATTCTTATTTTGACACACCTCTGTCTGAGGAAGGAATTCCCGGGATTGACGATGATGCTGGATTTGATCCGGCCATTTATATTGCTGATGACGGATCCATTTTGACCATTTTTGATAATTCCGATGGAGGAACAAAGCATGCCCGCCTGTCTAAGATCAATGATGAGCGGACGGAGATAGAGTGGTACTGTGACATCCAGATGGCAGAGGGGGAACCCAATCGGGACGGTTTTGAGCCAAACCATTTTGAAGCCAGCACCATTGACCTGGTGGAAGTGGATGGCCACTCCTACTGGGTAATCCAGTACAGCATGCGTACAGACTGGCAGCAGAACTGGGAGGATGATCCGGAATATCAGAAATTTGTGGACGGCGAGGGTTGGAGCTGGTGGCCGCTGGTGTATATCTACTCTGATCCGGATCTGTCCATCGATGAGCTGGCGGACTACACTTCCTGGCACTGGGGCGGTGTGATCGGCGATAATGCCGGCTTCTATCGTCAGGATCTGGAAACGGGCGAAGTGACAGAGCATGACACGCCTGTTTACAGCGGCGGAAATAATCACGGCGGACTGGCATATATCAATGGTCAGTGGTATGTGTCCAATCACCGTCATACCTCTTACAACGCAGGACGACAGGGCTATCTGCGGACGGTGGACATCTATGTATCGGAGGATGGGCGTCTGGTCATTGAGACACCGGAGTATACCTCCTCTGTAGGAGACAGCATTGACGCCTATCAGACCTGGCCTGCCTACATGGCCTGCCATCTGTGGCCCACGGTTTTCTCTGAGAAGCATACCCAGACCCTTTTCATCGACACTCCGCTGAAGGATGCGCCGGAAGATTACTGGAGTTTTATCTACGATGATCCGGATTATGCGCTGCACCGCAGTCCGGTTACCGGAATTGAAAATGGCTCAGAGGTTGGTTTTAAGTATCTGAACTTTGGCGAGGAGGCAAGTCCGGCTTCTCTGTCAGTTCTTGTGACACAGGAGGAGGGATACGTGGATGGTGTCCTGAATGTGTACCTTGACGCTCCTTCTGAGGAGGAAGGCGGCACAAAAATCGGATCCATCAGTGTGAACGGAGCGGATATTGAGGCTGCCGGGGTGACAGCTTCCGGCTCCGATGGACTGGAGTGGAGCACACTGAGCGCATCCATGGATCAGGAAATCAGCGGTGTTCACGGTGTGTACTTTGTGTTCGAGTCAGAAGAAGAAGGGAATATCTGTAAGCTGGATGAGTTTACTTTTGAGAAAGCTGCCAATTAAAGCAGAAAAACAGAGTAAATATGGGGCTATCCTGAAAACACAATTCAGTGATTACCTATAATCAGTATTCTAACGGGGTTGTCGCAAAAAGCATAGATGCGTTTCCTGACATCTCTCTCGGATATATGCACACTCAGATGCTTAGGAAGTGACCGTAAACATTTTTGGACAGCCCCTTTTCTTT
>DBFBJF010000331.1:0-15044 GCA_048203265.1 Candidatus Merdiplasma sp. | reverse complement strand
GTTCTGCGGTATCGGAAAGATTCCTTTTCGCATGTTCCGGATCCATGGCCTCATTCAGTGTAGTGATACTTCTTAAAATGGGGAAAAAAGCGTCAATCCCATGGCGGTTGCATTGAATGGCATCCGGTGTGACGCTTCCCGCAAAGGCAATGACTGGTTTATGATATTGTTTTGCAAGCTCCGCCACGCCGGCCGGGGCTTTTCCCATGACAGTCTGGCCATCCAGCTGTCCTTCTCCGGTGATGATAAGGTCCGCATCGGGAAGATATTTTTCCAGGCAGATTTCTTTCAGAATGATGCGGATACCGGGTTCCAGGCGGGCGTTTAGAAAGGTGAGGAAAGCAAAACCCATTCCTCCGGCGGCACCGGTGCCTTCATGCAGGGGATCCGCCTTCGGATACAGCTCCCTGGCAAGAGCCGCATAGTGCTCCAGCCAGCGGTCCATCCGGAGAATCAGGTCAGGGCCGGCTCCTTTCTGTGGGCCAAATACGGCACTGCATCCATTTGGACCGCACAAAACATTTGACACATCGCAGGCTACCTGGAAACTGCATTCCGGAAGCTGGGGAAGCGCATGCTGAGCAGATATGGTTTTCAGCTTTTCCAGGCCCCGGGCTCCAAAGGGAACAGGCTGCCCATCTTCACCAAGAAAATCGAAGCCCAGCGCCTGAAGCATGCCAATTCCTCCGTCGTTTGTGGCGCTGCCCCCAATCCCCACGATAAATCTGCGGCATCCTTTTCGGATCGCGTCCCGGATGATTTCCCCCACGCCATAGGTGGTGGTGTAGAATGGGTTTCGTTCCTTCTCTGGAATCAGAGTCAGGCCGGCTGCCCCGGACATTTCGATGACGGCTGTCGCGCGTTCCCTTATTATACCATAGGTGCATAAAACCGGCTGCCCCAGCGGGCCGGTCACCGAAATCTCCTGTCTGGTGCCGTGCATCCCCTGAATCAGAGCCTCCACGGTACCTTCGCCTCCGTCAGCCAGGGGGCGTACCGTTATATTCGTGGAAGGGTCCGCCTGCCGAATGCCCTGGGCGACGGCATTCCCGGCTTCCATGGAAGTCAGGCTTCCCTTAAAAGAATCAATGGCTATTACGATATTCATAAACGGCTTCTCCTTTCGATGTCTCTATCATACCATCTTTTTTCCCGGTGCGCATAATACTTTGCTGCCGATACACAGAATCTTTCCGGCGGCGCTTGAACTATGCCAGGCATTGCAGTATGATGGGAATACGGCAGCCAAATCGCCGGAACCATGGGCAAAGGCGTGTTCCCCAAATTTTGAGGCAGGAAAATGTCTGACACTGGTTCTGTAGAAAAACATTGAAAAAAGTTTTGAAATCATGTAAATTGGTGTAGAACATTATCATATGGAAAGGCTGGAATGCTGCCGGGGAAACGGCGGAGCTTTCAGATAGGTATAAAAGGACATGAAATTAGGAATCGTGGGACTGCCCAATGTGGGCAAAAGTACATTGTTTAATTCACTGACCAAGGCAGGGGCGGAATCGGCTAACTATCCTTTCTGCACCATTGACCCCAATGTGGGCGTGGTGGCAGTGCCGGATGAACGGCTGAAGCTGCTGGCGGATTTGTACCATTCGGCAAAGGTGACTCCGGCGGTGATTGAATTTGTGGATATTGCGGGTCTGGTGAAAGGCGCCTCCAAGGGAGAGGGCCTGGGCAACCAGTTTTTGGCAAACATCCGGGAGGTGGATGCCATCGTACACGTGGTGCGCTGTTTTGAGGACAGCAATGTAATCCATGTGGACGGCAGCGTGGATCCGGTGCGGGATATTGAGACGATCAACCTGGAATTGATCTTCTCGGATCTGGAGATACTGGAGAGAAGAATCGCAAAGACGTCCAGGGGAGCCAGAAATGACAAGACCCTGGCAAAAGAGCTGGAACTTCAGAAGCGGGTGCAGGAGCATCTGGAAGCGGGGAAGATGGGAATCACATTTTCCACGGACGATGAGGAAGAGCAGGAGTGGCTGGCTTCCTACAATTTGCTTACCTGCAAGCCGGTGATCTTTGCCGCTAACGTGGGAGAGGATGACCTGGCGGATGATGGTGCCGGAAATCACTATGTACAGGAAGTGCGGGAATATGCCAGGGAGACTGGCAGCGGCGTATTTGTGATCTGCGCTCAGATCGAGGAGGAGATCTCTGAACTGGATGAGGATGAGAAGGCTATGTTCCTGGAGGACCTGGGCTTAAAAGAGTCCGGCCTGGAGAAGCTGATTGCGGCCAGCTATGACCTGCTGGGACTGATGAGCTTCCTCACTGCCGGGGAGACAGAGACCAGGGCCTGGACCATTAAGAAAGGAACCAAGGCGCCGCAGGCTGCGGGAAAGATACACTCTGACTTTGAACGCGGTTTCATCCGGGCTGAGGTGGTGAACTATAAAGACCTGCTGGAGTGCGGCTCCCTGGCGGCAGCCAGAGAAAAGGGCCTGGTGGGGCTGGAAGGAAAAGACTACGTGGTACAGGACGGCGACGTCATCCTCTTCCGCTTTAACGTGTAACACCAGTTCAGCGCGGCGACAAAGTGGAAAAGCAGGACACGCACACTTGTGTGCTGTGGACTGATTTTACAGTTTGGGGAGGGTGGGCGGAACGCCCACCCAGCCGCAGGGAGCTGCGAAGCAGCGGAAAGCCTTCGAAGAAGGCGGCCTGCGGCGTGCCGCGCTGAAAGAAGCGCGGGGAAGAACGCGTTTTCGCAAACAATATAATCAGGATAGAAGGGATGGCATGACTAGTTCGATCAGTTTTCCTAATCTGGGGATTACCTTTTCCCATGTGGAACAAAGTATCTCCATTTTTGGCTTTGACATTTATTTTTACGGAATCGTGATTGCCCTGGCCATGGTGGCGGGAATCTATCTGGCCATGTGGGTGGCGAAGAAGACAAAGCAGAATCCGGATGATTACTTTAACCTGGCGCTGATTGCCATTGTGGTGGCCCTCATCTGCGCAAGGCTGTACTATGTGATCTTTTCCTGGGACTATTATAGAAATCATCTGCTGGAGATTTTCAGTTTCCGGGGAGGCGGACTGGCCATCTATGGAGGTGTCATCGGCGGTGTGGCCACCTGTCTGGTTTACGGGAAGGTGAAAAAATTAAACTATGCGCTGTTGATGGATACGGCCTGCATCGGGCTGGTGCTGGGGCAGAGCATCGGGCGCTGGGGCAACTTTTTTAACCGGGAAGCTTTCGGGGGTTACACAAATAATCTGCTGGCCATGCGGCTGCCGCTGGACGCGGTGAGGATCTCCGAGGTAACCGAGGAGATGCTGGCCCATCAGGTGGTGGAGGACGGAGTAACCTATATTCAGGTTCATCCTACGTTTTTGTATGAATCCCTGTGGAACCTGGGAGTGCTGGCGGTGCTTCTGGTGCTGACACTGAAGAAGGTGAAAAAGTTCCACGGAGAGATTTTTTTATACTACCTGCTTTTGTATGGAGCAGGCCGCTTCTGGATTGAAGGACTCCGCACAGACCAGCTGCTGCTTCCGGTGGTGAATCTTCCGGTGTCACAGCTGCTGTCAGCTCTGCTGGTGGCTGTCTCTTTGGTGCTGATCCTTTTGCTGCGGCACCGGGCAGGAAAAAAGGAAAGAGTGGCAGATGGGGGCGGGACATCATTTTGATGCAGCCCTTGGAACAGGCGATATGTGATTGACGAGGGGATAAGAATTCAGAAAAGAAAAGGGGGATAAGGCATATGGCAGGTACGGATATTGGAATTGATCTGGGGACGTCCAGTATCCTGGTTTTTGTCAGAGGCAAGGGCGTGGTGCTCAAGGAGCCGTCGGTAGTTGCCTTCGACCGGGATAACAATAAGATAAAGGCCATCGGGGAGGAGGCCAGGCTGATGCTGGGGCGCACGCCCGGCAACATTGTGGCGGTGCGGCCCATGAAAAACGGTATCATCTCCGATTATATGGTGACGGAACAGATGCTGCGTTACTTTATTCAGAAGGCCCAGGGGCGGCTTTCTTTCCGAAAGCCCAGGGTGAGTATCTGTGTGCCCACCAGTGTCACGGAGGTGGAGCGCAAGGCGGTGGAGGATGCCACCTACCAGGCCGGAGCCAGAGAGGTACATATGGTGGAGGAACCCATCGCGGCTGCCATCGGGGCGGGAATTGATATTTCCCGGCCCAGCGGAAACATGATTGTGGACATCGGCGGGGGAACCTGCAATGTGGCCATTCTCTCCATCAACGGGATTGTGGTGAGTCAGTCCATCAAGATCGGGGGAGACGATTTTGACGAGGCCATCGTAAAATATGTGAAGAATAATTTCGGTCTGATGATCGGTGAGCAGGCAGCGGAGGAGATCAAGATCAATATCGGCACCGCCTTTGAGCGGCCGGAGCAGGTCTCCATGGAAGTGAACGGACGGGATCTGGTGACAGGGCTGCCGAAAACCGTGAAGATTACCTCGGAGGATACCAGGGAGGCGCTGAAGGATGCGGTGGGACAGATCGTGGATGCCGTGCACAGCGTGCTGGAGCGGACTCCGCCGGAGCTGGCCGCCGATGTGGTGGACAGAGGCATCGTGTTGGTGGGAGGAGGCGCCCTGCTGGGAGGCCTGGAGGAGCTGATCGAGGCAAAGACGGGAGTCAACACTGTGACGGCGGAGGATCCCATGACGGCGGTGGCGGTGGGCACCGGGCTGTATGTGGAGCTGACCACTGCCCCGAAAAACAATCAGGAGGAATAGCCGGAGAGACACATCAGAAGGAGAACGGGGCAGTAATATGGAAGTGATAGAGGGCTATGTGGAGCATATTGTCTACCGGAACAGCGACAACGGATATACGGTTCTGAACCTGGTATCCGGCGAGGAGGAAGTGACCTGTGTGGGGTCCCTTCCCTTTCTCGGTGAGGGGGAACTGATCCAGGCCCAGGGTCATTTTACGGAGCATGCCACTTACGGAGAACAGTTTGTCATAGAGTCCTACCAGGAGAAGCCGCCGGAGGACGCGGTGGCCATGGAACGGTATTTGGGGTCCGGAGCCATCAAGGGAGTGGGAAGCGCCCTGGCTGCCAGGATTGTGCGGCGCTTTGGCGCGGATACCTTCCGGGTGATTGAACGGGAACCGGAACGGCTGGCGGAGATTAAGGGCATCAGCGAGCGGAAGGCCAGAGAGATTGCCGACCAGGTGGAGGAGAAGAAGGATATGCGGGAGGCGATGATCTTCCTGCAGCAATACGGAATCTCCACGGCGCTGTCGGTGAAAATCTACCAGAAATACGGAGGGGAGATCTACCGGGTGATCCGGGAAAATCCCTACCGCATGGCGGACGATCTGGAGGGGGTGGGATTCCGCATCGCGGACGAGATCGCCAGGCGGGCAGGCATCAGTACCGATTCGGATTTCCGCATCAGAAGCGGGATTTTCTATGTGCTGCAGCAGGCTTCCGGGGAGGGGCATATCTATCTGCCCAGGGAGGAATTGATTTCCCGGACAGTGGAGCTGCTGGGGGTGTCTGTGGACTCCATGGATGACCGGCTGCGGGATATGGCTGTGGATCGGAAAATTGTTCTGCGCACCGAGGAGGACGAGGTGCGGGTCTACGCCGCCTCCTACTATTATCTGGAGCTGAATACAGCCAAGATGCTTCACGATCTGAATGTTTCCGGGGAGATTAACCGGGAGCAGGTTTTGGAAAAGATACAGAAAATTGAAAAGAAAAACGGGACGGTGCTGGATGAAAAGCAGAGGGAGGCAATTATCCAGGCTGTGCGCTGCGGCCTGACCGTGCTGACCGGCGGTCCGGGCACGGGAAAGACCACCACCATCAATACCATGATCGAGTATTTTCAGGAGGAGGGCCTTACCATCGCCCTGGCGGCGCCCACAGGAAGGGCGGCCAAGCGGATGACGGAGGCCACAGGATATGAGGCTAGGACCATCCACCGCCTGCTGGAGGTGAGCGGCGGCCCGGACAGCGCCAGCGCCTTCGGGCGGAATATGGAGAATCCGCTGGAGGAGGATGTGGTGATTGTGGATGAAATGTCCATGGTGGATATCCATCTGATGCATGCCCTGCTGTCCGCCATTACCGTGGGAACCCGGCTGGTGATGGTGGGGGATGTGAACCAGCTTCCCTCTGTGGGTCCCGGCTGTGTGCTGAAGGATATTATCGATTCCGGGCAGTGTCAGGTGGTGCGCCTCACCAGGATTTTCCGTCAGGCCAGCCAGAGCGATATTGTGGTGAATGCCCACCGGATCAACCGGGGGGAACACATGGCGCTGGACAATAAGAGCCGGGATTTTTTCTTTCTGAAGCGATACGATGCCAATGTGATTATCAGCATTGCCATACAGCTGGTGCGGGATAAAATGCCAAAGTATGTCCACGCCCAGCAGAGCGAGATACAGGTGCTCACGCCCACCAGAAAAGGCCTGCTGGGAGTGGAGCGCCTGAACCGGATTTTCCAGGAGTACCTGAATCCCCCGGATGGAAGGAAGAAGGAGCATGCCAGAGGCGAGAACCTGTTCCGGGAGGGGGACAAGGTGATGCAGATCAAAAATAATTATCAGATTGAGTGGGAGATCCGGGGAAAATACGGGATGCCGGTGGACCGGGGAGCGGGCGTGTTCAACGGGGATATGGGCATTATCCGGGAGATCAATGAGTACACGGAACGGCTGACCGTGGAGTTTGACGAGGGGCGCTACGTGGAATATCCCTTCGCCAACCTGGAGGAGCTGGAGCTGGCCTATGCGGTGACCATCCACAAGTCCCAGGGCAGCGAGTACCCGGCGGTGGTCATTCCGCTGCTTCCAGGTCCTCGGATGCTAATGAACCGCAATCTGCTCTACACTGCGGTGACCAGGGCAAAAAGCTGCGTCACCCTGGTGGGAGATCCGGCTGTGTTTGATCAGATGATTGACAATGCCATGGAACAGAGGCGCTACAGCACCCTGTCTTTGCGGATGCGGGAGCTGGGGGAACTGCAGGCGGAATAGTGCCCGAAGCAGAGCGCAGGCAGATAGAAGCCCGGCAGTCAGGCCGGGAGACCGGGCGATTGACGGCCCGGCGGGAATCGGCGAAACGACTGGGAGAGAGCCGGTAATTTGAATGAAAGAGAAGCGAAAAGAAAGATTTAAGCTGGCGGCAGACACTTTGCTGGATGTTTTGTATCCGCGGCGCTGCCCCATATGCCAGAAAATTCTGGAAAAGAAGGAGGGGCTTGTCTGTGGGAAATGCCGGGAGCGGCTGCCCTACATTCGGGAGCCTCTGTGCAAGAAGTGCGGGAAACCCCTAAACCGCCAGGAACAAGAGTATTGCCCGGACTGCGAAAAAACAGAGCACGAATTTTTGTGCGGGCGCAGCATTTTCCTCTATGAGAAGGAATTTCGCCGGTCGGTTCACCGGATGAAATTTCAAAACCGCAGGGAATATCTGGATTTTTACGCGGAGGAGATGGCAGGGGCGGGGAACATGTTTCTCCGTCAGATTCAGCCCGGCGTACTGATTCCTGTGCCGATGCATCCGCGCAAGCGGAGAGAGCGGGGGTTTGACCAGAGCAGGCTTTTGGCCCGGAAAGTGGGAGCTCTTACCGGAATTCCGGTGGAGGCCGGAGCGCTGGTGAGAAACCGTTATACGCTGCCGCAAAAGCAGCTGAATGCCAGGGAGCGCAGAGCCAATCTGAGGGGAGCCTTCTCCCTGAGGGAGAACGTACCGGTTAGGGAGCCGGTTCTGCTGATTGATGATATTTACACCACGGGAGCTACCCTGGATGAGGCGTGCCGAACCCTGAAACGGGCTGGGATCACCCGGATTTATTTTCTGGCGCTGTGCACCGGAAAAGGAAAATAAAAGGTATGCATGGAAGTTTGGATATGCTATAATGGGCACAAGACCGGCTGACTCAAAATACAGCCGAGAACGATAAGGGAAGGTGGCAAGAATGCCCAGTGGGGAGGAAATCAGGCTGATGACCCGCCTGGCTATGCTGGAGCAGGGGGGCGGACGGGAACTGAAGAAAATCAGGGAGAGCTACAAAAGCGATTACATTGGGATTCCTATGGTGAAAAACGCGCTGCGCATGAGCGCCGTTTTCGTCATCGCCCTGGGAATTTGGGCTGTCTGCCAGATGGATTTTATTCTGATTGTAGTGGCGCAGATGGAGACGATGCTGCTGGGGATCGGAGTGCTCACCGCCTATTTGATGGTGCTGCTGGTGACCCTGCTGGTGACCTATCTGACCGCCGCCTCCCGATATTACCGCAGTCTCAGCATGGCTCAGGAGTATCAGGAGCTGCTTGTCCGGCTCCAGGAGATAAGGGGGAGAGGGCAATGAGGCTGTGGAACAGTGTAAAGAGAGGCCTGAGGCGCTTCTACTCTGCCTGGGAGGCCTATATCAATGCGGCGGTAAAATTTCTTCTGTCCTGTTTGACACTGTGGGGAATTTTACTTTTGACCGGATCCCACCCTCTGTTGGGACAGCCGGCAGCAGTGGTTTTGGTTGCCGCTGCCTGCTCCATTCTCCCTGCGAACGCCCTGATACTGGCGGCAGCGGTCTATTTGGAAGCCGGATTCTGGCAGAGCTCTATGACAAGCGGTCTGGTAGGGGGCGTGCTGCTTTTGGTGGCGCTGCTTTTCTACTTCTGTTTTATTTCCGGCCAGGCCTTCGTGGTGGTCTGTACCGGATTAAGCCTTGGCCTAGGCCTTCCGTTCTGTGTGCCGGTGGCCTGCGGGCTGATGAGAGGCCCGGGCAGCGTGGTGGGGATTTCCCTGGGAACCGCCGTCTATTTTGTGTCGTCCCGTTTGATTGGCGCAGGGGGAGAGCCCCAGGCGCTGGGAGAAGAGATGCTGGATTCGGCGCTGGAGTTGTTCGGAACGGTGTGCCTGGACCGGGAGATGCTGATGACGCTGGTGATTTTGTCTGTGGTATGCCTGGTGGTTTATCTGATCCGCCGGATGCCTATTCCGCATTGCTGGATGCTGGGGACCGGAGCCGGCGCATTGGTGTATGGAATTTTCCGCGGAATGGAACTGCTTTTGATCGGCGCGGTTTCGCTGCCGCTTTTGGCCGTGGATCTGCTTCTGGGAATCGGAACTGGCCTGGTGCTGAACGGCTTCTGTTTCGCTTTGGATTACAGAAAGGTGCAGTATCTGCAGTTTGAGGATGATGAATATTATTATTATGTGAAAGCCGTGCCGAAGCTGGATCCCCTGACGGAGGATGGGGCGGAAGATCCGGAAAATCCGGCAGTGAGGGCAAAAAAGGAGATGACATAAAATGAGCTCAATCGGATCATGGATTACAAGTCATCTGACGTGGCTTAGGTTTCCCTCCATTTCAATTACAGCGATTGATATTCTGGAAATTATTATCCTGGCATTTCTGGTCTACAAGCTGCTGGTATGGATTAAGGATACCAGAGCCTGGACATTGCTGAAAGGAATACTGACGATTGTTATCTGCGTGGGCATTGTGTATGTGCTGCAGATGGACACTCTGATCTATATTGTAAATCACGCGCTGACCATCGTGATTACCGCGGCGGTGGTGGTATTTCAGCCGGAACTGAGAAAGGTGCTGGAGCAGCTGGGGGAAAAGAGATTTATCTCCAGTATTCTGCCTCTGGATAATATGCGCTCCGTACAGGAGCTTTTCAGCGACAAAACCATCAATGAGCTGGTAAAGGGCACGGTGGAGATGGCCAAGGTGAAGACGGGGGCGCTGATTGTCATCGAGCAGAACGAGACGTTGGAGGAATATGAGCGGACCGGGATCAAGGTGGACGCCCTGGTGACGAGCCAGCTGTTAATCAATATTTTTGAACACAATACGCCTCTTCATGACGGAGCGGTGATTATGCGCGGGGACCGGATTACAGCAGCCACCTGTTATCTTCCTCTGTCAGACAACATGAATCTGAGCAAGGAGCTGGGAACTCGCCACCGGGCGGCGGTGGGGATCAGCGAAGTGACTGATTCCCTTACCATTGTGGTGTCGGAGGAGACGGGCTTCATTTCCCTGGCTTACCGGGGAGAGCTGGACCGCAATGTGACTGCGGATGAACTGAGAGAACGGCTGACTGTTCTTCAGAATAAGTCGATCGTTTCCAAGAGATTTAAGCTGTGGAAAGGACGGACGAAACATGAAGAATAAGACTTTTATCAATAAATTAACCTGCAATTGGGGATTGAAGCTGATCGCCTTGGTGGTGGCATTTCTGATCTGGCTTCTGGTGACCAACACCAACAATCCGATCGGATCGGACCTGTTTACCGGAGTTCCCATCAATATGGTGAATCAGGACAGCGTGGCGGACATCGGAAAGGTGGCGCGGCTGGAGGGGAGCGGCACGGTGACGCTGAAGGTGACGGAGCGGCGCAGAGTGCGGGAGCAGTTGTCCAGGTCAGACTTTTACGTGGAGGCGGATCTGGAGAATCTGACAGAGATGAATACGGTGCCTCTGACAGTGACCTGCACCAACTCTGCCGTGACCTGGGATGAGATTGAGATTTCCCCCTCCTCCCTGAAAGTAACTCTGGAGGATAAGGTGGAACAGGCTTTTGTGGTGTCGGTTTCCACTACGGGAGTGGCAGGCGGCGGATATGAGGTTGGCTCCACGGAGGTGGAGCAGGGACGAAGCATCTATATTGCGGGACCCCAGTCCGTAGTCAGCATCATCAATCAGGTGGTGGCCACTGTGAACGTAGGCGGCCTCAGCCAGGACAGTACACTCAGTTCCACCCTGCGGGTGTATGACAAAAACGGCAGTGAGCTGAATGAGAACCAGATGAGTTCTCTGGAGTTTAAGGACAGCAATGGAGCTGTGATCAATGACCATGCTGTGAATGTGAAAGTGGATCTGTGGCGGGTGGTGCCGGACATTGCCCTTGAGGTGGCGACAACAGGAACACCGGCTGACGGATACCAGGTGGTGGGAGTGGATACGGTTCCGGCTGCCATCAGCCTGGCAGGAACGGAGGAGGCTCTGGAGGCTTTGAACGGGAACTTGCAGGTGGCGGATACGATTTCTGTGGAGGGCGTTTCGGAAAACGTGAGCCAGGAGATTGATCTGAGCACCACTCTGGCGGAATTGACGGGACTGAAGCTGGCCAGCGATACAGATTCGGTGGTGATGGTGGAGGTTCAGGTTGAGAAGGTGGGAGATGAAACCATCAGCATTCCATTAAGCAGTGTGGAACTGCTGAACCGCCCGGAGAATATGACTCTGGTGGTGACGCCGGCCGATAAGATTTCCATCACAGTCCATGCCCTGGATCAAAGCGCCGGGGCGCTGACGGAGGATCAGGTGAAACTCAGTGTGGATCTGGCTGCCTGCGCCCAGGAGGGAACCTATGAGCTTCCTGTGACGGTGGAACTGCCGGAGGGATACGAACTTGCGTCTGATGTAACGATTATTGTCAACTCCCAGAAGCAGCAGGAGGAGACGGAGATGACGGAAACGGAGTGACAGCGATGGTAAGAGAAACGATTAGAATTTACAATCACAGCGGACTCCACCTGCGCCCGGCCGGACAGGTTTGCCGGAAGGCCCAGGAATATCAATGTAAGGTGGAGATGGTGATTGGGGAGAAACATTTTAATTTAAAGAGCGTTCTCAGTGTGCTGAGTGCCCAGATTACCTCATCCAGGGAGATTGATCTGGTCTGTGACGGACCGGATGAGGAGAGGGCGCTGAGGGAGATCACTCAGTTTCTGGGAGAGAATCTGGACGAACGGGACGAAGCGGGATTCCGGTGAGAACAGATCAGGAAAGGGGGGATGCCGGTTCATACCGGTGCTGCCCCTCGAGTATAAAAAGGAAGAGGCAGTCCGACAGAGAATCGGGATTTTAAAAAGTCCGAATTCTGCGGAACTGCCTCTTTTTGTGCATCAGATATTGGGGTCCGTGGGATCCCAGGTCTGCCAGGAAGGAATCTTCTTTAGGGAGGGCTTACCCAGCGGATCGTTGGCGCTGGTTCCTCGGAAGATAGTGACCTTCGTCCCAATGGGAACATTGTCGTAGATATACTTGGCGGCCTCCACGTTCAGGCGGATGCAGCCGTGGGACGCGGCCTGTCCCAGCATATTGTAGGCGCTGGCGCTCATGGACCGGGGATCCTGATAGCGGTTATAGGGCACGGAGTGGAACAGGTAGCTGGACCACACGCTGCTGGGGGTAGTACTCAGATGTTCACAGTACTGTCCCCAGGAGGGCCCCATCAACTCATGCCAGCGCAGTTTGTCGGTGATATAGCGGGTACCGTTGGGGGTGGCCCCGTTTAAACCAACCGAGCAGAGAAACGCTTTGATGGGCGTATCGCCCCGGTATACCGTTACCACATTGGTGCCCTGGTTGACCTTGATGGACCAGGTTCCGGTGGGCGTTACCGTGATATACCCTTTCTTACCGAAATTGTAGGTCTTACCGCTGATGGTTTTCTTCCCGGTTACCATCTTTCCGGTGGAAGGATTCAGGTAATATTTTTTATTGCCCAGCGTCAGCCAGCCTTTCTGCATGACGCCCTTGCTGTTGAAATAGTATCGGGATCCGCCGGAGGTCATCCAGCCCACCACAGCCTGGCCTTTTCTGGTGCCGGACTTGCTCATGTAATACTTTTTGCCATTGACCGTAATCCAGCCGGTTTTCATGGCTCCGTTATTCTTCTTATCGAAGTAATATCTCTTGCCATTTATGGTCACCAGCCCGGTTTTGCGGGCGCCGTCCTTGCCTGCGTAATACTTTTTGCCGTCAACGGTGAACCATCCAGTCTGCAGCCGACCCTTGCTGTTAAAGTAGTAAGTCTTCTTATCGATGGTCTTCCAGCCGATGGTTTTCGCGTGATTATCAGCCGGATCCAGGTAGAAGGTATATTTTTTCCATTTCAGCCATTTTGTTACCTGAGCGCCCTTGCTGTTGAAATAATAGTATTTTCCGTTCAGCTTTTTCCAGCCCGTGGTGCGGGTCAGCGTCTTGGTATTGAAAAAATACCGTTTCTTGCTGATGGTCTGCCAGCCGGATTTCAGCTTGCCGTTTTTGGCTGCGTAATAATAGTTCTTTCCTTTCTGGAACCAGCCTGAGGCGTAGATCCGGCCTTTTTTATTTTGAAAATAGTAATAGTTTTTGGACCCCTTAGGCAGCTCCTGCAGCCCCTTTAGCCCCGTCACCTTTTTTCCGGTCTCTGCATCATACAGATAGGTTTTGCCGGAAACTTTTTTCGCGGTGAATGTTTGATTTTTTGTTTCGGCGGCATTTGCCGAAAAGACAAATGCGGTCAGCAGGCACAGCATAATGATGACTGTGCGCAGTGCCTTGTGCATACGCATACACTCTCTTCCCCCTTTGTTTGCGTTTCTTCTTTTCAGGTATGAGTATTATAGCAGATTCTATAGGGGATGACAATGGAAGAAGGGGCTTTTTCGGTTGTGTTTTGGGGGGAAGTGTTTTATAATGGTAAGGATTAAGAAAAAGGTGTGAAACGGAATGGTAAGAAGAGAACGATATAAAAGACTGATCATGTTTCTGGCCTCTGTTCTGGTGATCGGCCTGCAGACGTTTAATTTTGCTTACGTCTGGTTTACGGAATATAATTACAGGGAAGTGATCGGCTCCGTCTACTGGAGACGGGGGCATTGGGCTCTGATTGTGCTCTATGCGGTGATCGTCTACATCATGTCAAAACTGTTCGGCGCGCTGAAGGTGGGGTACATGCGGGTGCTTGACGTGATCATCTCCCAGATCCTGTCTGTGGTGTGTACCAATATCATTGCGTACATTCAGCTTGCCCTGATCGGCCGGTGGAAATTTATGAGCCATGCAGGCCCCATGTTTGGGCTTACCGCGGTGAATCTGGTGGTGGTCATCCTCTGGGTAGTGTTTATGCGCTGGGTCTATATCAGGATTTATCCCCCCAGACAGGTGATCATGATCTATGACAGCGACAATCCGGAAAAGCTGCTGAGAGATATTTCCTCCAGGGAGGACAAGTATGTGATCAGCGAGGCGGTGTATCTGGGCTGCGGCATGGATTATATTAAAGAGCGGATACTCCATTACCAGGGGGTGATTGTGGGAGATATGCCCTCCCACGAGAGAAATCTTCTGCTGAAATACTGTTTTGAAAAAAACATCCGCTGCTACTGTTCACCGAAGATCTCGGATATCATGATTATGAGTTCGGAGAAGATTCATATGTTCGATACTCCTCTGCTGCTGTTTCGCAACCGGGGATTGACGGTGGAGCAGCAGGTAATTAAGCGAGTGTTTGATGTAGTCTGCTCCCTGGTGATGCTGGTGGTGCTCTCCCCTGTAATGGTGCTCATTGCCCTGCTGGTGAAGCTCTACGACGGCGGTCCGGTGTTCTACACCCAGGAGCGGCTGACCCAGGACGGCAAAGTGTTTTTGGTGTATAAGTTCCGCAGTATGCGGGTGGATTCCGAGAAAAACGGGGCCAGACTGGCCATGAAAAATGATAACCGGGTGACTCCGGTGGGAAAGGTGCTGCGCAACATTCATTTTGACGAACTGCCCCAGCTGTTCAATATCATCAAGGGAGATATGTCCATGGTGGGACCCAGGCCGGAGCGGCCGGAGATCGCGGCCCTCTATGAGGAGGAGATACCGGAATTTACCTACCGTCTTAAGGTGAAGGCCGGGCTGACGGGCTACGCGCAGGTATACGGGAAGTACAATACCACCCCCTATGATAAGCTGAAGCTGGACCTGACCTACATTGAAAATTATTCCTTCTTCCTGGATTTGCAGCTGATCGCCACCACGGTGAAGATCCTGTTCCAGAAGGAGAATACGGAAGGAGTGGAACAGTGGCAGACAACGGCGGCTGTGAAAAGAGAGAAGAAAAAAGAGCGCCGGGATCTGGACTGATCCCTTTGGTATCTGTGGTGGTACCGGTCTACAACGGGGCAGAAACGCTGCCGTTGGCGCTGGATTCCGCACTGAAACAGGAAGTAGATCTGGAGGTTCTCGTTGTGGATGATGGTTCCACGGACGGGACGGCGGCTGTGATGGAGCGGTACCGGGATGATCCCCGGGTG
>DBFBJF010000330.1:0-7124 GCA_048203265.1 Candidatus Merdiplasma sp. | reverse complement strand
GAAAAAGTGATGAGTGAGATACAGTTGGCGGAGGTGATCCGGGAGATTGCCCCCACGGACAAGAGGATGCAGGAGGAGGCCTGGAGACACTGGGATGCTCTGTGTAAACCGTTGAGAGGTTTTGGAAAGCTGGAGGAGATGGTGGCGCAGCTGGCGGGCATCAGAGGAACCGCATCCCCCGTATGCGAAAAGCGGGCTGTAGTGATTATGGGAGCGGATAACGGCGTGGTGGCTGAGGGGGTCAGCCAGACAGGCAGTGAGGTGACTGCCCAGGTGCTGGAAAATATGGGCCTCGGCATCAGCAGCGTCTGTGTTATGTGCCGGATTTTAAATGCAGATGTGATACCGGTGAATATCGGAATGAATGTGGACGGCGTACATAAGAAAATTCGAAACCGCGCGGTGCGTCATGGCACCGGAAATATTGCGGTGGGCCCCGCCATGAGTCGGGAGGAGTGCGTCCGGGCCCTGGAGGAAGGAATCCGGGTGGTGGGAGAACTAAAGGAGCAGGGATATGACCTGATTATCACAGGGGAGATGGGGATCGGAAATACCACCACCAGCTCCGCCTGCGCTTCCGTTCTCTTTGGCCGGGATCCGGAGGAGGTGACCGGGCGGGGAGCCGGGCTCTCCAGCGAGGGCCTGACCAGAAAGATTGATGTGATCCGTCGGGCCATCCGGGTCAATAAACCGGATCCCAAAGATCCCATCGACATCATGGCAAAGGTGGGCGGCCTGGATATTGCCGGACTGGCCGGATGCTTCCTGGGGGCGGCTTATTACCGTCTGCCTGTGTGGATCGATGGATTTATTTCCGGAATCTCCGCCTGTCTGGCGGCGATGCTGGCCCCCACAGCCAAAGAGTACATGGTTGCCACCCATTGCAGCGCTGAACCGGCGGGAAAGATGACGCTGGAGGCGTTGGGGTTAGAACCCTTGCTGTATGCCGGAATGCATTTGGGGGAGGGGACGGGCGCCGCGGCGACGCTCCCTCTGCTGGATCAGGCGTTAAACGTATACTATGGTCTGCCCAGCTTCGCCACGGGAAAGGTGGAAGCGTATCAGCATTTGACTTAAGATTACTATTCACAGCCGTTTCAGAATTGACAGCAGTTGTGTCGTGCTTGCACGTAAGCATCTGCTGTCAATTCTGAAACCAGACTGTGAAGCAGTCACCCCGCCCACACAAGCAGTCTTAGCTCCGTAAGGAGCGGGACTGAAGCCTCGAAGAGGCGACGAGTGCGCATGCGGGCGGGGGCTGTGAATAGTAACGGTTAAGGAAACGCTTTTATCAGCGTTTCCTTAACCGTTTCAAGCCCCGGAGAGGAGAAACGAGATGGATTTTGCGATAAGAAAGGCCCGGGAAGGGGATCTGGAGCGGATTATGGACATCTACGCCCTGGCCAGAAAATTTCAGCGGGAGCACGGAAATCCCACCCAGTGGGCCGGAGGATATCCCGCCGTGGAGCTTGTCAGAACGGATCTGGAGCGGGGAGAACTGTATGTGGTGTGCCGGGAGACTTCTGATGGGGAGGAGATTTGCGGCGTCTTTATGTTCTCCCGGGAGCCGGAAGCGGATTATGAACAGATCTGGGATGGCAGCTGGCAGAATGACGCGCCCTACGGGGTAGTCCATCGGGTGGCATCCGCCGGAACCAGCCGTGGGGTGGGAACAGCCTGCCTCGCCTGGGCCTGGGAACAGTGTCCCAATCTAAGGATGGATACCCACCGGGATAATGAGGTGATGCAGAGGCTCCTGGAGAAAAACGGCTTTCGCCGCTGCGGATTGATTACGGGCCATGACGGTAAAGAGCGGATCGCTTACCAGAAGTGCCTGTAAGTGCCCTCCCACGGAAAAATATCTGGTAAAATAGGGGGAGGAATGGTATAATGAATCCATAAATCTCCGTTTGACAGAGAGGAAAAGGGAGGGATTTGGATGGCAGAAAATATGATTATTACCATTGGCAGGCAGTTTGGCAGCGGAGGTCATGAGGTTGGACGGAAACTGGCAAAGGAACTTGGAATCAAGATCTACGACAAGGAACTTCTGAAGTTGATTGCAGAGGAGAGCGGGATCTGTGAGAAGGTGCTGGAAAACTATGACGAAAAGCCCACCAACAGCCTGCTGTATTCCATTGTGATGGATGTGTACCCTTCCATGAATTATGTGGGAACAACGCTGAACCAGCAGATCTATCAGGCACAGTATGATACGATCCGGAAACTGGGAGCGCGGGAGTCCTGCGTGATTGTGGGCCGGGGAGCGGATTACATCCTTCGGGACTGCAAGGATCTGACCTCCGTGTTCATACATGCGGATCTGGACTTTCGGGCCAGACGTGTGGCAGAGTTTGAACATATTTCCGAGGCGAAGGCCAGGGATATGGCTGTGAAAGCGGATAAAAAGAGAGCCAGCTTTTACAACTTCCAGACGGAGAAAAAATGGGGGGCTGTGGACAGCTACAATCTGGCGGTGGATACCAGTCACCTGGGAATTGACGGTGCTGTGAAATTGATTGAACAGTATATCCGGATTAAACACGGTCAGTAAAAAGCGACAGGCGCCATAAAGGCAAAATAAAAAGCAAAGCGGGTACTCCGGGATGCGGAGTGCCCGCAATTTTAAGCTCAGGAGGAGAAAAGGACATGGAAAAATCAAAGGTGTATTTTACGGACATGCGCACACGGAACGGTGAGACATTGCCCATGAAGCTGAAAAGGCTGATGATGACGGCGGGCATTGACAAAATTCGGTTTGAGAATCGGTTTGCAGCCATTAAGATTCATTTTGGAGAGCCGGGAAACCTGGCTTATCTTCGCCCTAACTATGCCAAGGTGGTGGCGGATGTGGTGAAGGAGCTGGGCGGAAAACCCTTCCTGACGGACTGCAATACCCTGTATGTGGGCGGCAGGAAGAATGCCCTGGACCATATGGATTCTGCCTATGAGAACGGTTTCTCACCCTTTTCCACAGGCTGCCATGTGATCATTGCCGATGGACTGAAGGGCACAGATGAGGCCCTGGTTCCCGTGAGAAACGGGGAGTACGTGAAGGAGGCAAAAATCGGACAGGCTTTGATGGACGCGGATATTGTGATTTCCCTGAATCATTTTAAGGGACATGAGTGTGCGGGATTCGGCGGTGCGCTGAAGAACCTGGGCATGGGCGGCGGTTCCAGAGCAGGCAAGATGGAGATGCACAGCGCCGGGAAGCCCCATGTGGACCAGGAACTCTGCGTGGGCTGCGGCCGCTGCCAGAAAATCTGTGCCCACGACGCGCCGGTCATCACGGACCGGAAGGCCACGATTGATCATAATAAATGTGTGGGATGCGGCCGCTGCATCGGCGTCTGTCCCAAGGATGCGGTGCTGCCGGCCTCCGATGAGTCCAACGATATTTTAAACTGCAAGATTGCGGAGTACGCTATGGCAGTGTGCGATGGAAGGCCCAACTTCCATATCAATCTGGTGGTGGATGTGTCTCCCCAGTGTGACTGCCATGCGGAAAACGATGCGGCTATCATCCCCAACGTGGGAATGTTCGCCTCCTTTGACCCGGTGGCGCTGGATGTGGCGTGTGTGGACGCGGTGAATGCCCAGACACCCATTGCCAACAGCCAGCTGGGAGAGCAGATTGCCGCCAATCATGACCACCACGATCATTTCACCACAGTAGGACCGGATACCAACTGGAAGTCGGCCATTGATCACGGCGTGAAGATCGGCCTGGGAAGCGACCAATACGAGCTGATTGAGATTTAAAACGGAAGCGGGAAGCTGGAGGCATGACGATGAGGAGAACAGGAAGATGGATGATAGGACTGCTGGCGTCCCTGGCGCTGGGAACGACAGCGGTGGCAGCGGAGACAAACACACAGGAGTTGGCTCTGCCGGAGGGGGTGAAGGTGGAAACCTACGCTCCGTATTACCAGGTGACCGTGGAGTATCCGGTAATGGAGAGCGTTCCGGGAGTGCCCGCCCAGATCCAGGAGACGGTAAATAACTATTTTCGGGATAAAGCATTGGCGGATGGGGACGAGCAGGCGGCATACGCCCAGGAGGACCGCCAGGCTATTTTGGATTACAATCCTGAGATGGCGGACAATATTGTCTACGAGACCACGGTGGGCAGCGTTTATCTGGAAGATAATGTGTTTTCTGTCCGCCAGGATTCCTATACCTATACCGGGGGAGCCCACGGCTACGGAATGCCCATGGGAACTTCCTTTGATCTGACTACCGGGGAGCAGATGAGCATGGGCGACCTGCTGGGATGCGATGAGACCACTGCCCAGGAAGCTGTGGTGGAGGCCTACCGCCAGGAGATCATAGGCCAGGTGGAGAATATCACGGAGGAGAGCATCCGCAGTAACTTTGGTACCGATACCATGGATTACTGGATGGAGGAGGACGGAATGCATGTGAACATTCCACCCTACGTGATCGCCTCCTATGCGGCGGGCCAGCAGGAGGCTGTGGTGACGGATCAGATCCTGCAGAGCGTTCAGCAGGGTTCCGGCGAGGCCCAAGCCCAGGAGTCCGGTTCCGGGGAACATGAATCCCAGAGCGATGTGCAGATTGTGGGCGAAACAGGGGACAGCGGGGAATACATTACTGTGATTGCAGGGATCAGCGCCCCGGCGTCTGACTTTATTCTTCCTTACAGCAGCCAGCGGCTGATGACAGCCCAGGATCTGACGGTGCTGGAGGGGGATACGGTGGAGGAAGAGCATTATAAATCTCAGCTGGCCATCAATGAGATACTGGCCAGATATGGATATGTGTTTGATCCTGATCAGGGCGGCTCCGCTCTGGAGGCTTACCAGAAGTTTGAAGGGAAGGATTGGTATGAGGCAGCGAAACCCTACTGTCCCAGCACTTCCTCCACGGAGATGCTCTACACCTATATTACTGAGGTGGAGCTGGAGAATGTGGATATTATCTGCCAGTGGCAGCAGGAGCACGGCTGCTATTACTGACGCGGTCAGGCAGATAGAGGACGAACTGTCATCAGAAACAGCCTCATTGGAACAACAGAAGCAGGGAGCTGCCGCAGGTTTTGCGGCAGCTCCCTGTAAAGTTATATGGAAATATTTACAATCAAAGATGGAGAACGAAGCGATTATTGGAAATTTTCGTGTCAGCCTCTGCTTTCTTTATGTCTCAGTGACGCCTCCACAAATCCCTTAAACAGAGGATGGGGGCGGTTGGGTCTGGATTTCAGCTCCGGATGGGCCTGAGTACCGATGAAGAAGGGGTGATCGGAAATCTCCACCATCTCCACGATCCTTCCATCGGGGGAGAGGCCGGAGAGGGTCATCCCATGATCGGTAAGAGCCTTGCGGAAGTCATTGTTTACCTCATAGCGGTGTCTGTGGCGCTCATGGATCTCATGGGTGCCGTACACTTCCCAGGCTCGGGAACCTTCCTTCAGTACGCAGGGGTAGGAGCCCAGACGAAGGGTACCGCCGATGTCCTCCACATCATTCTGGTCCGGCATCAGGGCGATGACCGGATGGGTGGTCTGGGGATCCAGCTCGATGCTGTGGGCATCGGCGAAGCCCAGCACGTGGCGGGCGTATTCCACAATAGACAGCTGCATACCCAGGCACAGCCCCAGGAAGGGAACTTTGTGCTCTCTGGCGTAGCGGATCGCCACAATCATACCCTCGATTCCCCGGTCGCCGAAACCTCCGGGCACCAGAATTCCGTCCACCTGGGAGAGCTCCTCCTGCACATTTTCTTCGGTGAGCAGTTCGGAATCAATCCAGCGGATAGATACAGTGGCGCGCTCGGCAATACCGCCGTGTTTGAGCGCTTCCACCACGCTGATATACGCATCGTGAAGCTGCGTGTATTTTCCAACCAGGGCCACAGTGACATCTTTCGTGGGGTTGCGCAGAGCATCCACCATGGAGATCCAGTCAGTCAGATCCGGCTCCGGACAATCCAGTTTAAGACATTCGCAGGCTACCTGCGCCAGACGTTCCCGCTCCATAGCCAGAGGAGCCTCGTACAGATACTCCACATCCAGATTCTGAAGCACATGGCTGCTGGGAACATTACAGAACAGGGCGATCTTGTCTTTGAGCTGCTGCCCCAGGGGATACTCGGAGCGGCAGACAATAATATCCGGGCGGATACCCATTCCCTGAAGCTCCTTCACACTGGCCTGGGTGGGCTTCGTCTTCATCTCGCCGGAGGCCTTCAGATAGGGGATCAGGGTAACGTGGATCAGGATGGCGTTCTCATGGCCCACCTCGTGCTGGAACTGGCGGATCGCCTCCAGGAAGGGCTGGCTTTCAATGTCGCCTACGGTACCGCCCACCTCAATGATGGCGATGCTGGTTTCATCGGAAGAAAAGTCTCGGTGAAAACGGCCTTTGATTTCGTTGGTGATGTGAGGGATCACCTGCACGGTGCCGCCGCCATAGTCGCCCCGTCGCTCCTTGTGAAGAACAGACCAGTAAATTTTCCCGGTGGTAACGTTGGAGTTTTTTGTCAGATTCTCATCGATGAAGCGCTCATAGTGGCCCAGGTCCAGATCCGTCTCCGCCCCGTCGTCGGTGACAAACACCTCACCGTGCTGGATCGGGTTCATGGTTCCGGGGTCAATATTGATGTAGGGGTCAAATTTCTGCATGGTGACTTTATAACCTCTGGCTTTTAAAAGCCTTCCCAGGGAAGCCGCCGTGATGCCTTTGCCCAGGCCTGATACAACACCTCCGGTTACAAAAACGTATTTTACTGGCATAGTTCTCCTCCTTCGAAAAAATCTGGTTTGTTTTGCGCCGCGCCGGCATGGTGAAAGCCAGATGGCTGCGTGCTGCGCACTCCCGCCATCTGCCGGGAGTATTCGTATTTCGGGCTGTCGCCCTGCATACTCATACGGTTGGACGCTGTATGGTGAAAGCCCGTGGGATTGTGCGGCGCATACGCTTGCGCAATCCCCACCCGTATTCGCAATTCGGCCTGGAAGGCCTCCTTGCTCATACGGGTTAGCGTCTCAAGTGTCCATGCCGCCCTGTGCGCAAGCGCCCGGGCCGCCTGGACACTGAGACCGGGCTTTCACTGTAAATAATTATGATATTATACAACCAATGGGGAAAGAAATCTACGAT
>DBFBJF010000329.1:0-4101 GCA_048203265.1 Candidatus Merdiplasma sp. | reverse complement strand
TTTTCTTTTTTTTGCATATTGCACAAATACCGCCACGTTTATGCGCAACTTGTTTCGCATAAACATGGCGGTATTTTCCACCTCGTCATCCTGATTATTTTGTACTCTCCCTCAAAATCACCTGATACCCTGCCGCCGTTTCCTCCTCCACCTGCTCTCCCAGCATGTGAAGCAGTCTCAAGCAGGCATTGCTGCCCAGACGGACGCTGTCAAAACGAATACTGGTAATAGACGGACTGTTGTTCTCCAGCTGATGGCTGTCATACATACTGGCCACTCTCATGGCGCCTGGTATCTCCACTTCTTTTTCCCGCAGGCAGCCAAGTACCATATCACTGATAGCATCATCCATACAGATAAGAGACTTAAATCCTCTCTCCATAATCCGCTCCACCGCCTCCATGGCAGCAGAATAACTGGAGATATTCATAAAAATGCCATTCTTCGCCGGTTCCATGCCCTGCTTTCTGTGAGCGCTCAGATACCCCGCCAGGCGGCTTTCCGTTACGCTGTAGTTTTCGTCTCCTCCCAGCAGTGCCACCGGTCCCCGGCATTTGAGCAGCATGATCTGTGTCAGTTCTTCCACAGCTTCCTGGTTCTTATTATCCACTGTCTCCACCTGGCTCTCCCGGCTTGTCCCTATCATCACGAAAGGCATTTTATTTTCCCGCAGGTAATCGGGCACGGCAGAGCTCTCCGTAGCCCGGCTGATAATCACACCGTCCATTTTACGGTTATGTACCAGCCGCCGAAGCTGGGTCAGATCATCTCCCTCCATAATGGAAAAAATCAAATCATAATTATATCGGGTGGCTGTCTGATAAACCCCGGCCATACAGTCCTTAAAAAAAGAAAAATCAACGTTGCCGTAATCCGCAGGCAGAAGAAGCCCAAGATTATAAGTTTTCCTCTGGGCCAACCCCTTAGCCACCACATTAGGCCGGTAATCATGGGCCTCAATAAAAGTCAAAATCCGCTCCCTGGTTTCTTTTCCGATTCTTCCTTTTCCGGATATTGCCCGGGAGACCGTGGTTTTGCTCACCCCCAGTTCTTTTGCCACATCCTCCAACGTATAGATTGCCCTGGGTTCATCCACCCCGCCTTCCCCCCTTCTGTAATCATGTATCCCCGTGATGCTTCTATTCTCCCTCTGATACGCTGTCCGTCCGGCCACATTTTTTCTATTTTCATGACACAGTCCGGCTAACTTTCAGCTCCCGGATCCTCCAGAAGTCCGTCTCCGTCCGCTGCCGTGGTGGCCAGGATATCGCACCGCTCATTCTGTGGATGGCCGTCATGGCCCTTCACCCAGATAAAGCTCACCTGATGGGGAGCCTTGGCCGCCAGCAGGCGCTTCCACAGATCCACATTTTTCACCGGCTCATTTTTTCCCCGCTTCCAGCCCTTCTTCAGCCAGGAATCAATCCAGTGCTGATTGAAGGCGTCCACCAGATACTTGGAATCCGAGTACAGCTCCACCTGGCAGGGACGGTTCAGCGCCTCCAGCCCCACAATGGCTGCCATCAGCTCCATCCGGTTGTTTGTGGTCTTCACATATCCCTGGCTGTACTCTCTGGTATGAAGCTGTCCCTTGGAATCCACATATTCCAAAACTGTGCCGTAGCCGCCGGGGCCCTCCGGATTTCCCCTGGCCGCGCCGTCCGTATAGATTTTCACCAGCATCATCCGGCCCCTCCTTCCTGCTTTCTCCACTCTCCCGTCTCCAGGAAATGGGCAGCCGCCTCCTGGGCGCTCTCCACCACCTGGCCGCTGTATCCCATGATCTGCAGCAGCTTAATAGCGTTGCGGCTGGTGGCCCGCCCCGGGTACAGGCGGTAATCAAAGTGGATATCGTTATCCTCCACTTCCTCCTGGAAGTGGTAATTGTCATAATAATTTTCCAGTATATGGGTCAGCTCAATATCATGGGTGGCCGCAAAACACAGCACTCCGGGGCCGGTCATGTAACGCAGCACCTGGGAGGAGGCCGCGATCCGCTCCACTGTGTTGGTTCCCCGCAGCACCTCGTCCACAAAGCAGAGGATACCCGCCTGGCCCTGGGCCCCGATCTGATCCATGATCCGCTTTAAGGACTTGATCTCCACGATATAATAGCTCTCCTGGCTCTCCAGATCATCCCGCAGCGCCATGGAGGAGTAGACCCGGAAAACACTTCCCTGCCAGGAATCCGCCAGGCAGGTGTGCAGTGTCTGGGCCAGAACGGCGTTTATCGCCACCGTCTTCAGGAACGTGGACTTTCCCGATGCGTTGGAGCCGGTGAGCAGCACCCCCCGCCGGGCGCGGATACTGTTTTTCACCGGATCCTGGATCAGCGGGTGATACAGCTGGTCCGCCTCCAGGAAGGAATCCCCCCGGAACTGAAGCTGCGGAAGACACCAGTCCCCCATGCAGGCCCGGAAGGAGGCGATGGAAATGGCCGCCTCGATCTTTCCCATCTGCTCCACCAGCGTCTCAAACTCTCCGATGTGCCGCTTCATCTCCTTCACCACCGTGGCAAACTGGATCAGGTCAATATGAAAACAGCTGTTGATATACATGATAATCACTGCCAGGGGATCGCTGTCCATCCTGGCTCCCGTCATGAGGAAGAAGGTGTTCCGCTTCAGCCGTCCGAAGGCCTTCCTGGCCTGGCGGATCTTATCCTGGTACTCCGCCAGCACCGGCAGGTTCAGTTTATCCAGCTCTTCCGCCATGTCCAGCGTCTTCAGCAAAAACTGGCAGGACATGATATAGCGCTCGATGGGCCGCTTCCTGTCATAATAATCCTTCATAGTCACAAACATGGCAAAGATCAGGAGAAGGATCCCCGCCATGGGATTGATAAACAGGCTGAGGATGGAAGCCAGAAAGATTCCACCCATCACGTAATGATGCACATTGCTCCCCGGGTTCACATCGGCCAGATTGTACACCGCGTCAAACACAGAATGACGCCCGGACTTTCCCGTGCTCCAGAACAGGAACTGTACTCTCTCCCGCTCCTCCACATGCTCTGTGAAATATTCCACCAGCGTCTCCTGCCGGGAGAGCTCCTCCTCCCGGAAAGCAGGCGTCCGAAGCAGATAGTACAGATAGCCTTCTCCTATGTAGGAACCCGTGTGGTTGGCCAGCATGAAGATCCGGGTCATATCCAGATCCTCCCAGGTGGTCTCATCAATCTGAAATTCATCGTGTTCCTTATTTCTGTAATAGGCGCTGGCTGCATCCAGCTCATCGTAGCTGTACTCTCTGGAAGGCCAGGCGCCCCAGTCGCTTCGGATACGCGCCATCAGACGGCGGCGGTTCTTTCTTCTGGTGTAAAACACGTACAGGCCAAACAGCCCAAACATAGCTATGATGATGCCGCCGATCCCAACGATAGATGTCAGTTCTCCGTTCATAAAATCCCCCTGATTTTTTCCACGGCAGCCCTGGCCGCCTTGTGATCTTTGCCGCTGGCCGTCACGCCCACCACCACGTTGTCCTTGCTGGCGATACCCGGAAAATAAAAATCACATTTGTGTTTATCGCTGCACACGTTCACTGTGATGCCCAGGCATTTGCAGGCACTGTAGATGTCATTGTTGATCTTTGAATCGTTGGTGGCCGCAATCACCATGGAAGCGTCATAGAGATCCTCCCGCTCATATTTTTTCCGCAAAATCTGCAGTTTTCCCTCCGTCTCCAGGTCCAGCAGTTCCCGGTTCACCTCCGGCGCGATCACCACCAGATGGTCAGTAAATTCAATCAGTGTGCGGATTCTCCGCTTCGCGATGGTGCCGGCTCCCACCACAATCACCTTTTTATCTGATAAATCCACGAACATGGGAAAATACGGTTTGCTCATAACGAAATCCTGCCTTTACTCAATAATAAATCCCATTATAGCAACATCTTCTTCCCAGGTCAAACAATTATCCCCACCTATGTCCGGCAGCTCATGTCCGCCTTGCGCAAAGGCGGGCTGCTTACCAGCGTAAAGGGACATCCCAGGCCTGCCCTGGCCCGGGAACCTGAGCAGATCACACTGCTGGATGTCTACCGCGCAGTGGAGGGGAACAAGCCGATAGATGCGGTCAATCACTCTGGCCGAACTTCTTA
>DBFBJF010000328.1:0-3233 GCA_048203265.1 Candidatus Merdiplasma sp. | reverse complement strand
CACTCCCATCACCTCCAGGAAGCGCAGATAACCGCTCCACCCGTTCTGGAACTGCTCCGTAAAGTTCATCAGCTTCTTGATGGGATCCGTGAAATTGTTAATATAAAGCAGATAAGTCACCAGATCCGCAGCCGCCAGGGTTCCTCTCATCATAAAATAAGCGCCGCCGATGAGCACCGCCACCGTTACCATGGTGGTCATGGCAGTGAGCACCGACTGGAACCAGGCCATATACCAGTAGCTTTTGCGGCGGCTCTCCACAAATTTTTGGTTGCCCTTCCGGAATTTGTCCATCTCCAGGTCCTCATTGCCGAAGGATTTCACCGTGCGGATCCCGCTTAAGCTGTCCTCAATCTGGGTGTTTACATCGGCAATCCCGGCCTTGTTTGCCTTGTAGGCCTTCTGCATCCTGCCATTAAAGCACAGGGTATAAACCAGCATCAGGGGAATAAAGGCAAAGGTTATCAGAGTCAGGGGGACATTGATTCGAATCAAGATGAGAAAGGAACCCACCAGCTTGATCGCGGAGATCATCACATCCTCCGGCCCGTGGTGGAGAAGTTCGCTGATGTCAAACAGGTCTGTGGTAACCCTGGAGAGAAGCTGTCCCACCTTCTGATTGTCGAAAAAATGGAAGGAAAGCTTCTGATAATGAGAAAAGATGTCATTTCTCATATCATGCTCAATTTTGGTTCCCATCATATGGCCATAGTAAGTGATAAAGTAATTGCACAGCCACTCCACCAGGGCCATGACCACCAGAAGCATTCCCATTCTCAGGATCAGACTGAAAGCCTCCCCGCCGGGAAGGCTGGTAACATTTCCAGTGATATAACGCACAATCAGCGGGATAGCCAGCGATATGCCGGCCCCCGCGATTGCAAAGAAAGAATCCGCCAGGAATAATCCCCTGTACGGCTTATAATATGAAATTAATCGTCTCCATCTGTGTTCCATAACGTTTCTCTTTTACTCCACAATCAGGTCCTGCCTCTTCATCACCGCAATCACATCGTAAACATACTTGGCGCACAGCTCATCGCTCTCCGCCTCCACCATCACGCGGATCAAAGGCTCGGTGCCGCTCTCCCGCACCAGGATCCTTCCATCGTCTCCCAGCTCGGAGGCCGCCCTCTCGATGGCTTCCACCACAGCAGGATTCTCCCTTGCCGCTTTCTTGTCCGCCACCTTCACATTTTTGAGAAGCTGGGGATAAATCTTCACCTCCGAGGCCAGGCTGCCCAGACTCTTCTTGCTTCCAATCATCGCCTCCATCACCATCAGGGAAGTCAGAATACCGTCCCCTGTGGTAGCGTGCTTGCTGAAAATAATATGGCCCGACTGCTCGCCGCCCAGGCAGTTGCCGTTGGCCAGCATATTCTCATACACATACTTGTCTCCCACGGCCGTCTTCTCATACTTGATTCCAATCTTGTCCAGAGCCTTGTACAAGCCCAAGTTGGACATCACTGTAGTAACAATCGTATCGTTGGACAGCTTTCCCTCGTCCTTCATCCGCTTGCCGCAGATATACAAAATCAAGTCTCCGTTCACCACATTGCCATTCTCATCCACCGCGATGCACCGGTCCGCGTCCCCATCATAGGCAAAACCCACATCCAGTCCCCGCTCCTTCACAAAGCGCTGAAGCTCCTCAATGTGGGTAGAGCCGCAGTCCCGGTTGATGTTGGTTCCATCCGGTTCATTGTTGATCACATAGGTCTTGGCTCCCAGGGCATCGAACACGCTCTTGGCAATGGAGGAGGAGCTGCCGTTGGAGCAGTCCAGCCCGATGCGATAATTCTTGAAAGAGCGGGTAGCCAGGGAAATCAGATAACCGATATAGCGGTTTCTGCCGGACACATAGTCAGTGGTCCGCCCAATGTGATCCCTTCTGGCCAGAGGAAGCTCACCAATCTCACCGTCAATATATGCCTCAATCTGCTCCTCAATGGAGGCAGCAATCTTCTGCCCCGTTCCGCTGATGATCTTGATGCCGTTGTCATAATAGGGATTGTGACTGGCTGAAATCATGATGCCGCAGTCAAACTCATCCAGCCGCACCACATAGGCCACGCTGGGGGTAGTGGTCACATGCAGCAAATAGGCGTCCGCCCCGGAAGCCGTCAGTCCCGCAGCCAGAGCGTCCTCAAACATATAGCTGGACCGCCTGGTATCCTTGCCGATGACAATTTTAGCCTTGTGATCCTGGCCATAGTACCATCCCAGGAACCGCCCCACCTTGAAGGCGTGCTCCACAGTCAATCCCACATTTGCCTCACCCCGAAAGCCGTCCGTTCCAAAATACTTTCCCATATTCTTACTCCTTTCAGGCGCTCTGGGCGCTCTCATTCATCTTTGCCAGCTTGGCCGCCTGATCGGCGGCGATGCAGGCATCGATAATCTCCTGAAGATCTCCGTTCAATATTTTATCCAGTTTATAAAGGGTCAGATTGATCCGGTGATCCGTCACCCTTCCCTGGGGGAAGTTGTAGGTGCGGATTTTCTCCGAGCGGTCCCCCGTTCCCACCTGGCTTCTCCTGGCTTCTGCCTCCGCGTCGTGGGCCTTCTGCATCTCAAGATCATACAGTTTTGCCCGCAGCACCTTCAGCGCCTTATCCTTATTTTTCAGCTGGGACTTCTCATCCTGGCAGGAGATCACAATTCCTGTGGGAATGTGAGTCAGGCGTACCGCGGAGTCCGTAGTATTAACGCACTGTCCTCCGTTTCCGGAAGCCCGGAACACATCAAACTTACAGTCGTTCATGTCGATGGTCACATCCACATCTTCGGCTTCAGGCATAATGGCCACCGTGACGGTGGAGGTATGAATTCTTCCCCCGGACTCCGTCTCCGGCACCCGCTGTACCCGGTGCACACCGGACTCATACTTCAGCTTGGAGTAAGCACCCTGGCCGGTGATCATGAAGCTGACAAATTTCATGCCCCCGATCCCAATCTCCTCCACATCCATAGTCTCCACCTTCCAGCGCTGGCTCTCCGCATAGTGCACATACATCCGGTAGATCTCCGCCGCAAACAGAGCCGCCTCATCTCCGCCGGCCCCGGCCCGGATCTCCACGATAACATTCTTCTCATCATTGGGATCCTTGGGCAGCAGCAGCACTTTCAGCTCCTGCTCCAGCTCCTCGCAGCGCTTCTTGGCCTGGGAGAGCTCCTCCTTCAGCATCTGGCGCATCTCCTCGTCAGATTCTTCTTCCAGCATGGAGAGG
>DBFBJF010000327.1:0-5772 GCA_048203265.1 Candidatus Merdiplasma sp. | reverse complement strand
AAACAGTACAAATTATGAGATAAGAAAAATTTGTATAGTTTCAGAGAAGGAGGCACTGACGAACGGGAAGCTGGGATGCTTCAGAACAGGGGCAAAGAGAAGAGGACGGATATGGCAAAGACGGCGAAATACCAGCAGGTGATTGACTGGATCAAAAACAGAATTGAAAACGGCGAGCTCAGGGATGGAGATCGGCTGGAGACGGAACAGGAAATTGGGGAAAAGTTCGGGATCAGCCGCCAGACGGTCCGCCACGGGCTGAGTCTTCTGGAGAAGGAAGAACTGCTGGAGAAAATCCAGGGGAGCGGAAGCTATGTGAGGACATGGAGGCAGAGGGAGGGCGCCCCCCAACTGTCCCATACTGTGTCCATCATCAGCTCCTATGTGGACAGCTACATCTTTCCCCGCATACTTCAATCCATGGTGAAGGCGCTGGAGCGGGCGGGATACAGTTCCCGCATCATGTTCACCGGAAATCACCTGGAGACAGAGAGAAACCTGCTGAACCGGATGCTGGAGGAGAACAGCCAGGATCCGCTGATCGTGGAACCGGTGATGAGCGGGCTGCCCAACCCGAATTTGGACGATTACCGGAAACTGCAAAAGAAGGGAATTCCCATTTTATTTTTTAACAGTTTTTACCCGGAGCTGGAACTGCCCCATGTGAGCATGAATGACAAGGCCGCAGGACGGCTGGCCACGGAGTATTTGATTGAGCGGGGCCACACCCGCATCGGGGGCATCTTTAAATCCGATGACGGACAGGGGAGATGCCGCTATCGGGGCTATCTGGACGCTATGCAGAAGCGGGGGCTGCCCATCACGGAAAAGCGCATCCGGTGGATCGATACCATGGAATTAAACCGGCTGGAACAGAGTGGGAGCCAGCTGCTGGAGCGGCTGTCGGACTGTACGGCCTGTGTCTGCTACAATGACCAGGTGGCCCACGCTCTGACGGAAGTCTGTGCCAGGGAGGGCATCCGGATTCCGGAGGAGTTATCCCTGGTCAGCATCGATAATTCGGAGCTTTCCAGACTGAACGCGGTGGAACTGACCTCTGTGGCCCATCCCATGGAAGCCCTGGGAAAACGGGCGGCGGAAAATCTGCTTCACCTGGTGATGAATCCCCGCTTTGAGGCCACCTACGAGTTTGTGCCGGAAATTGTGGAGCGCAAGTCAGTGGCGGATTTGAGACATTGAAGGGAGAAAACAGCGCGGGAAACTGGCGGAACGTTGTGGGCTGAGGCCGCGGACTGTATTTCGCGGATGCCGGGCCGATGCTCTGATCGTTATATAAAATAAGAAAAGGAGAGAAAACATGAAGACAGGAAAGAACTACAAGTTTTGGTTCGCAACCGGATCCCAGGATCTCTACGGCGATGAGTGCCTCAGAAAAGTGGCGGAGCACTCAAAGAAGATTGTGGAGGCTCTGAATGCCACAGGGGAGCTTCCCTATGAGATTGTCTGGAAACCCACACTCATCACCAATGAGCTGATTCGCAGGACCTTCAATGAGGCCAACGCGGATGAGGAATGTGCCGGCGTGATCACCTGGATGCATACCTTTTCACCGGCCAAGTCCTGGATTTTGGGACTGCAGGAGTACCGCAAGCCTCTGATGCATCTGCATACCCAGTTCAACCAGGAGATCCCCTATGACACCATCGACATGGATTTCATGAATGAGAACCAGTCCGCCCACGGCGACAGGGAGTACGGCCACATTGTAACCCGCATGGGCATTGAGCGCAAGGTTGTGGTGGGCCACTGGAGTGATCCCGCAGTGGTAAAGAAGATTGCCGACTGGATGTGCACCGCGGTTGGCATTATGGAGAGCAGCCATATCCGGGTGATGCGCGTGGCGGATAACATGCGCAACGTGGCTGTGACCGAGGGCGATAAGGTGGAGGCCCAGATCAAATTTGGATGGGAGATTGATGCCTATCCGGTGAATGAGATCGCCGAGGCTGTGGCCGCGGTATCCGAGGCGGATATCAATGCCCTGGTGGAGGAGTATTACGATAAGTATGTGATCCTCCTGGAGGGAAGGGATGAGAAGGAATTCCGCCGCCATGTGGCGGTGCAGGCTCAGATCGAGCTGGGATTTGAGCGCTTCCTGGAGGAGAAAAATTATCAGGCTATTGTGACCCACTTTGGTGATCTGGGGGCTTTAAAACAGCTTCCGGGCCTGGCTATTCAGCGCCTGATGGAGAAGGGATACGGCTTCGGCGGAGAGGGCGACTGGAAGACGGCGGCCATGGTGCGCCTGATGAAAATTATGACCGCTGGAAAGAAGGACGCCAAGGGAACCTCCTTCATGGAGGATTATACCTACAACCTGGTGCCCGGCAAGGAGGGGATCCTGGAGGCTCATATGCTGGAGGTTTGCCCCACCATCGCGGACGGCCCCATCAGCATTAAGGTACAGCCGCTGTCCATGGGAGACCGGGAGGATCCGGCCCGTCTTGTGTTCACCTCAAAGACCGGCCCGGCCATTGCCACCTCGCTGGTGGATCTGGGAGACCGGTTCCGCCTGATTATCAACAACGTGGACTGCAAGAAGACGGAAAAACCCATGCCAAAGCTTCCGGTGGCTACCGCTTTCTGGACACCCCAGCCTGACCTGAAGACAGGAGCGGAGGCCTGGATATTGGCCGGCGGCGCTCACCACACCGCCTTCTCCTACGATCTGACGGCGGAGCAGATGGGCGACTGGGCAGCGGCCATGGGAATCGAGGCTGTGTATATCGACAACGATACCACCATCCGGAACCTGAAAAATGAGCTGAGATGGAATTCTGTGTACTACAGATAAACTTGTGACAAGGTAATGAATGACGCTCTTCCTGATGACCAGATTTGGCTGATTGGGAAGGGCGTTTTGTTTTTTTGCTGTTTTGACGATGCGTAGAAGAAAAAGTGAAGTATTTCTGCCTGAAAAGGAACACTTCTGGAACACATTCTCTGGTAATATGATGATATCTTCTGGAAGAGCATAGTGAAACTTTGGTGAATTTGCTGATAATGAAACGAAGGGGAAGAGTATGAAAAGAAAAAGAATCGTATACTTTTTGGGAGGCCTCGCATCGTCCGCGGCGGTTTTTCTTGGAACACCCTGATCTGTATTTGCAGAAGAGGCGGAGACTCAAGTAGCAGCAGAGACAGAGACGGAGGCCCTTCCGATCAATGAACACGAAGCAGATCCGGATGCCATCTATTTGAGCGACCTGGAGTGGCTAAACGCAGTGGATAGCTGGTTTTTAGTGAGAAAAGATATGACGGTGGAATCCACAGATATCACCTGGGAGGAAAACGGCCAGCAGGAGTTGTACCAAAAGGGAATCGGTACATACGGGCCTTCCCAGGTAACCTTTGATATTACCGGATTGAACGCGAAGACGTTTCGGGCGGTGGGCTGTTTCCCGGCAGGTGAGGCCAGCGCGGAGTTTGCCCTGCTGGCAGACGGAAAAGAAATTTACGCGAAGAGACTCATCTATGACGGTAATCAGATCACACCGGACGGAGGTGCCCTGGAGGCGGAAATACCGGAAGGGACAAAGATATTAACCCTCTATATTAAGGATAAAGCCAGCGCTACCTGGGCGGACGCGCGCCTTTACTGTGATACCGAAGCTCAAAGTAAACTGGCGCGTATCACGGCTACAGCGGAAGAAACATGGATGGAGCCCGGAAGCACTTCTGATATTACGCTGAAAGGATATACAGGCCAGAAGAGTGATGAGGGACTGCAAAATATTGAGGCAGATCTGACGGAAGCAGAGATCACGTACGAGAGCAGCAATGAAGCGGTTGCGAAAGTGGAAAATGGGACGATCACGGCGGTGGCTGACGGAACGGCAATCATAACCTGCACAGCGCAGCTGGACGGAGTGGAACAGTCAGCCAGTATTCAGGTATTGGTGGGGCAGGGAAATGAACAGTCCTGGAGCGCGGTATCACCGGACGGAACGGTAGAAGAGCTGTTTACATTGAATGAGGATGGTTCAGTGTCTTTCGCTGTATCGAAGAACGGAAATACGGTAATTGGCTGTTCAGAGACCGGGCTTGTGACAAATATGGGAGACTTTAGCACCGACCTGACCTTTGTAGATTTTTCGGAGGAAGAGGTGACCGATTCCTACGATTTGATTGGAGCGAAGAAGAGCCATGTGGATGCAGTGGGCAAAGAGCTGACCCTTTCTTTCCAGAAAGAAGGAGTGGACTACCGTATTGTATCCAGAATTTATGATGATGGAGTAGCGTTTCATTATGAGATCGGAGGCGATGGGGGACAGGAGCTGACCATTTCCGAGGAGAAAACCAGCTTTCTGATGCCGGATGGCTCCTTGGCGCAGGCCATGGACTTCGATAAGGCAAATGAAGAGTTGTACGAAGAGAAGCAGGTGAGCCAGCTGGAGGGCGGATACTGTATGCCAATGCTCTACGAGACCCCTTCCGGAGAGTATGCCCTTCTCTCAGAGGCGGCATTGACGCCTCAGTACTGCGGAGCTCAGATTCTGGGTCACGATTCCGGAAAGCTGGACGTGGTATTTTCACCGGAGCAGTTTGACGATGTGGTGACAGAGGCACCCTTTAGTTCGCCCTGGCGGTATATGGTGATTGGAGATCTGGCTGCGATTACAGAAAACACAATGGCTGAAACGTTAAGCCCGGACTGTGCGCTGGAGAATACAGACTGGGTGGAACCGGGCATCATGGACTGGACCTGGTTGAACGGCGATCTGCGTCATGATAATCTTCCGGAGGGTACAACCTGGGAAGAAACGGCACCGGAACTCTACAAAAAATATATTGATTTCGCAGTGGAAATGGGATGGGAGTACCAGCTTTTAGACGAAGGATGGCAGCCCCGTGTTTACGACAGGGGCAATGATCTCTATGACGGATACTATGACTGGACCCAGGAAGTGCTTGACTATGCGAAGGAAAAAGGCGTTAAGATTATCGTGTGGGCAAATAAGAGAGATCTGGACACGCCCGAGGAGCGGGAGCGCCTGAAGGAATGGCATGAGATGGGAATTGCTGGAATTAAACCGGACTTTTTTGACTCCCAGAGCCAGGAAATTATCCAGCTTTTGGATGTGATCAAGAAAGAGGCCGCCGAGAATCAGCTTTTGGTAAATATTCACGGAGCCGGAAAGCCTGACGGTGAGAGGAGAACCTATCCTAATGTGATCACCCGGGAGGCGGTCAGCGGCGGCGAGGGAGGCGTCAATGTGGCTGCGTTTGACTGCACCTTACCCTTTACTCGATTTGCGGTGGGCGGTGCCGACTTTACGCCCATGGCTTCCTACGGAAATCTTTACACTGAGGATAAGGGGGTTACCCAGGCTCATTTGACCGCGGAGCCTATTATGTTTGAATCCGGCCTGCAGACTATGGCGGATAAGCCGGATGTGTATCGCGCGCACATCGCATATGAAAATTTGTTTAAAGATCTGCCTGCCACCTGGGATGAGACCAGATTCCTCAGCGGAGATCCTCAGCACTATGCGTCTCTGGCCCGCAGACACGGAGATGACTGGTACATCGCCACCCTGTGCAATGAGGCGTACCAGCAGGAGATTTCACTGGATTTCCTGGATGAGGGCAATTACACTGCGTATATTTTCAGGGATGGGGAGGATCCCACCAATGAGGATACCAGCATTGCCATGACCGCGGAGACAAAGACTGTCACGGCCCAGGATACCCTGAACTTTGACATTCCGGCTACCGGCGGAGTGGCAGTAAAACTTGTAAAAGAATAAA
>DBFBJF010000326.1:0-3593 GCA_048203265.1 Candidatus Merdiplasma sp. | reverse complement strand
ATTGCCTACCAGCTGGAAAGCAAGAAAGAGAGCAAATATGCCAGCATGGTTCGTCTGGAGGGGACAAAAAATCTGCTGTATATTCTGAATACATATGGGCCATATGGCATTTGCGCATATGTTTCCAAAGGCGACTGGGACGATCGCATTCTTTACTATGATTCGCAGCCCATCCGCTATCTGGCTGATGAGGGAGCGGGAGGATCCGGCGTTCTCTGGAGCGCTCCGGGAAACAGAGGACTGATCGTGGAGGTTCTTCGCGATGAAGCGGGCGAGATAACGGGGCTGGAGGTCACAGAGGCCAGTTGAGGAGGTTACTATTCACAGCCTGAGGAGACAGAAATTAAAAAAACTGATTGACAAATTCGCGATTTTGTACTAATCTGTCAATAGTTCATATTTTTAAACCTGCGAGAAAGAGTAGTAAGTTTTTTGAAAGGCTACAGAGAGCCGCTGTAGGTGGAAGGCGGTGCCGGAAGAAGGACTGAATGGACTTTTGAGGGCAGGCTGAAGAACTCTGAATGAGTTGAGTAGGCTGTGCCGGGAACCAAACCCGTTATCAATCAGGATGCATCGTTGAGTGTATGAGAGTGGGCTTTGCCAAGTTGAGTGGTACCGCGGTAATAATGATTTATTAGCGTCTCAAGTGTTACTTGAGGCGCTCTTTTTTGTTTCACAGAAACCGGTGTTCCTGCGAAACAAAAAAACGCTCCGCAGTGATTACAGGGTCTGTACCAGCGAAGCGAGGGTGCTGCGGCTGGCGGGGCTGGCTGCCTTAACGATTGAGCCAATCTTTCATGCAGGTAAAGAACGGACAGGAAATGATAAGGAGGAGTCAGTATCATGAAAAAGAAAACACTTGCAATGGTGCTCAGCGCCGCAATGGTGGCTGCAGTGATCACAGGATGTAGTTCAGGAACGAAAGAGACAGAGAGTGCAGCCACTGAGGCTGTGACGGAAGCTGCAGCGGAAGCCGAGAGCGAGACGGAGGAGGCCACCGAGGCTGAGAGCGAGACCGAGGCTGTGACGGAAGCTGAGAGCGAGACAGAGGAGGCCACCGAGGCTGAGAGTGAAACAGAAGAGGTAACGGAAGCTGAGAGCGAGACGGAGGAGGCTACCGAGGCTGAGACCGAGGAAGTAACTGAGGCCGCAGCGGAAGCTGAAAGTGAAACGGAAGAGGTCACTGAGGCTGAGAGTGAGACGGAGGAAGCCACCGAGGCTGAGAGTGAGACCGAGGAAGCCACTGAGGCTGAGAGTGAGACCGAGGAAGTAACAGAAGCCGAAAGTGAGACGGAAGAAACAACGGAAGTTGAGAGTGAAACCGAAGAAGAGACTGAGGCTGAGAGTGAAGCAGCAGATGCCGAACTGGTTGAGGGTTCTTACACGATTGGTATCTCTCAGTTCGCGGAACACGGTTCTCTGGACAACTGCCGGGAAGGTTTCCTGGCTGGATTGGAAGCAGAGGGATTTGTGGAGGGCGAGAATCTGACCATCGAGTACGATAATGCTCAGTCAGATACAGGAACAGCAGCTACCATTGCTGACAGCTATGTGTCAGACGGAGTGGATTTGATCTGCGCGATTGCGACTCCCAGCGCCATGAGCGCTTACAACTCCGCAATGAATACAGATATTCCCGTAGTTTATACCGCAGTGTCCGATCCCGTGGCGGCAGGTCTGGCAAATGAGGATGGGACCCCTGTTGGAAATATTACAGGTACAGCTGACGCCCTTCCCGTGGAAGAACAGCTTCAGATGATCCGCGAGATCCTGCCGGATGCTGAGAAGATCGGAATCCTTTACACCACCAGCGAAACGAACTCTGAGAGCACACTTAAGATGTATGAGGATTTGGCATCGGACTATGGATTTGAGATTGTAAGCACCGGTATTAATACCATTGCGGATGTGGATATGGCTGCCGCTGAGATGGTGGGTGAAGTGGACTGCATTACGAACCTGACGGACAATACGGTGGTATCTGCATTGCAGACTGTTCTCTCCTATGCGAACGAGGCGAATATCCCGGTATTCGGAAGTGAAATTGAGCAGGTGAGAAATGGCTGCCTGGCTTCCATGGGCATTGACTATATCCAGCTGGGAGAGCAGACTGGTGAGATGGCGGCTGCAATCCTGAAGGGTGAAGCGACTGCTTCTGAGATGAATTTTGAGACTTGCGAGGGCGCAAATCTCTATGTAAATACCGAAGTGGCGGATAACCTGGGTATCGAAATCTCAGACGATTATATTGCGGATGCCACCGAGGTGTTCGACACAATCACGGTTGAGTAAGTCTGGAGGAAAACAAGTTGACGCTTTTCATCAGTGTGTTGGAACAGGGCCTGATCTACGCGATTATGGCTCTGGGCATATATATTACCTACAAAATATTGGATTTTCCTGACCTGACGGTGGACGGCAGCTTCCCTATGGGAGCTGCCATCACCGCCCTGATGATCAGCAAGGATATGAATCCTCTGCTGACGCTCCCAGTGAGTTTCTTCCTGGGAGTGGTTTCCGGAATCTGTACTGGTGTGATCCATGTAAAATTAAAGGTGAGGGATCTGCTTTCCGGTATTATCATGATGACCGCTCTGTATACGGTAAATCTGCGTATAGCCGGGAGAGCGAATCTTCCAATTTATAACAAAACCACCATCTTTGACAACACTTTTTTGGATGCGGTGATTCCGGAACCCCTGAGTAGATTCCAAACGGTTATCGTGATCCTTATCATCACATTGGTGGTAAAGTATATTCTTGACTGGTATCTGCGCACAAAATCCGGTTACATTCTCCGGGCGGTGGGTGACAATGACGCCATTGTGACAGCTATGGCTGTGGACAAAGGGGTCATTAAGATTATCGGATTGGCGATTGCCAACGGACTGGTGGCGCTGAGCGGCTCTATTTTTGCCCAGCAGCAGCGTTACTTCGATGTATCCATGGGAACGGGAACCATGGTAATCGGATTGGCCAGCGTGATCATCGGTACCAGTCTGTTTAAAAAGATCACTGTTTTGAGGGTGACGTCCAGTGTCTTGATCGGTTCCGTCATCTACAAAGCCTGCGTGGCCATTGCAATTAAGTTTGGTTTCCAGTCTACGGATCTGAAGCTGATTACCGCAGTGCTGTTTTTGATCATTCTGGTTCTGGGACGGGACCGAAAAAGGAAGGTGAAGGCAGATGCTTAAGCTGGAAAACGTGTCGAAATATTATAATGTGGGAACCGTCAATGAGATGTGTCTGTTTAAGAATTTCAATCTGACCATAAACGATGGAGAATTCATCTCCGTGGTGGGCAGCAACGGTTCCGGAAAAACCTCCATGCTCAATATCATCTGCGGCAGTATCGATGTGGACAGCGGAAAGCTTTGGCTGAACGATCAGGATATTACCAATATGAAGGAGTACAAGCGGCTGGAAAAAATTGGCCGGGTATTTCAGAATCCTGCCATGGGAACTTGCCCGGGGATGTCTATCCTGGAAAATCTCAGCATTGCGGATAACAAGGGAAAACATTATGGATTAGGGAGAGGCATTCAGAAAAAAAGGATTGAGTACTATCGGGAACAGCTGTCCCAGTTAAACCT
>DBFBJF010000325.1:0-2544 GCA_048203265.1 Candidatus Merdiplasma sp. | reverse complement strand
TTATAAAGCAGTTCCCCCCGAAGAATCCTTAAGAAATTCCTTACGTTATCTTAAAACTGTCCGATTTTCTCCGGCCCTGCATCGGACGAGCGTGCTTTAGCGCCTGCACCGCCTGATGAAAACGCCCCGGGACAAACCCGGGGCGCTTTCTCGATATATATAAGGGATTAGAAAAGATGGCAATTTTAAAACCCGATCCCGCCGGATTAAACTTCAAACAGAAGATCTCCATAGGAGGGCATGGGCCACATGGCCTTATCCACAATCATCTCCAGCTTATCCACCGGCTCCCGCAGCGCTGACATGGCGCTCATCACCACATCGTGGTAATAAACTGCCTGATCCCTGCCCTCCGGCATGGCCGCGGCCTGATCCGTCACTTCAATCAGCTTGGAGAGGGCCACCTTGGTGTCGGAGAGAAGATCACTGCTCTCTGTCAGCAGCTCACTCTGCACCGGGGTATCCACGCCGGCCTCCTTCACTGCCAGTATGGTATCCGCCAGACTCTTGGTATATTTGATCACGGCCGGAATAATCTGCTTGCTGGCCATATCGATCATGGTGCGGGCCTCAATGTTGATGGCCTTGGCGTAATTCTCGTATTTAATCTCCACTCTGGACTCCAGCTCGGCCTTGGTAAACACGCCGAACTTGCCGAACAGGTTGACGGTCTTCTCCGTAATCAGAGCGGGAATAGCGTCCACCATGGACTTGATGTTGGGAAGGCCTCTTCTCTCAGCCTCCGCCACCCACTCCTGGGAGTAACCGTTTCCGTTGAAGACGATTCTCTGATGCTCAGTCAGATACTTCTTGATCAGATCGTGCACATCCTCCTCAAAATTATCTCCCTTTTCCAGTTCATCGCAGGCCTCGCAGAAAGCGTCCGCCACGATGGTGTTCAGCACAATATTGGGAGATGCGATGGAATCCCGGGACCCTACCATACGGAACTCAAACTTGTTTCCGGTGAAGGCAAAGGGTGAAGTACGGTTCCGGTCTGTGGCGTCCTTGGCAAAATCAGGCAGCGTGCTCACGCCGGTCTGAAGTACGCCTCCCTCCTTGCTTCTGGTGGCGGTTCCAGTGGAAATCAACTGGGAAATCACATCCTGGAGCTGTTCGCCCAGGAAAACGGAGATAATCGCAGGCGGAGCCTCGTTGGCACCCAGTCTGTGATCGTTGCCGGGGTCGGCAGCTGACTCTCTCAACAGTTCCGCATGGGTATCCACTGCCTTCAGGATGCAGGCCAGCACCAGCAGGAACTGAATGTTCTCGTGAGGTGTCTTGCCCGGATCCAGCAGGTTGATACCATCGTCCGTGGTGATGGACCAGTTGTTGTGCTTTCCGGAGCCGTTCACACCGGCAAAGGGCTTTTCATGAAGCAGGCACTTCATTCCGTGCTGGCAGGCCACCTTCTTCAGGGTCTGCATCACAATCTGGTTCTGATCCACTGCCACATTGGCCACCGCGTAGATGGGAGCCAGCTCATGCTGAGCCGGAGCCACCTCGTTGTGCTGAGTCTTGGCAGTCACGCCCAGTTTCCACAGCTCCGTATTTACCTGGCGCATGAAAGCCGCCACTCTCTGCCGAATAGTACCGAAATAATGGTCATCCAGCTCCTGCCCCTTGGGAGGCATAGCTCCAAACAGGGTCCGTCCGGTATAAATCAGGTCTTTTCTCTGTTCAAACTTCTCCGCGTCCACCAGGAAATACTCCTGCTCCGGTCCCACAGAGGGGGTCACCTTCTTTGAGGTGGTGTTGCCGAACAGTCTCAGCAGTCTCAGGGCCTGCGTGTTGATGGCCTCCATGGAGCGCAGCAGAGGCGTCTTAAAGTCCAGAGACTCTCCAGTATAGGAACAGAAAGCGGTGGGAATACACAAAATCGCTCCAGCCGCGTCTTCTCTCACGAAAGCGGGGGAGGTGCAGTCCCAGGCCGTGTACCCTCTGGCCTCAAAGGTGGCGCGCAGTCCTCCTGATGGGAAGGAGGAGGCGTCCGGCTCACCCTTGATCAGCTCCTTGCCCGAAAACTCCATCAGGATTGTTCCATCCGGTCTGGGAGCGGTGATGAAGGAATCATGTTTCTCAGCAGTCACACCGGTGAGGGGCTGGAACCAATGAGTATAATGGGTGGCTCCCTTCTCAATGGCCCACTGCTTCATGGCCTCTGCCACTACCTCTGCCACCATGGGATCCAACTCTTTGCCCTCATCGATGGTTTTGTGGAGCTCCTTGTAAATCTTTTTCGGCAGACGCTCCTGCATCACCTTGTCACTGAATACATTTTCGCCGAAAATATCCGCTACGTTAAAGTATTCGCTCATAGTCTTCCATCCTTTCCCTTATCTGAAATTCGCATTCCGTGAGAGAGTTTTTTATATTGCGATGTCCGCATGTTACTATTCAGCAGCGTCCTCATCCATATTACAAAAAGAGGGCATTCCAACAATCACACTGTGGAACGCCCTTGTTCTCTCAACCTGTGTTTACTCTACACCCGATTTTCTAAAAATGCAAGCTTTTTTTATTTTTTCATGAATTGTTCCAATT
>DBFBJF010000324.1:0-8212 GCA_048203265.1 Candidatus Merdiplasma sp. | reverse complement strand
ATTATTTATCGTTACTGTTTCCCTGACCGTAGTAGGCGTTCTTTCCATGCTTTCTCAGAAAATGTTTATCCAACATGTACTGGGGCGCCGGTTTTACCTTGGGATTGATCAGCTCCGTCCACGCGGACATCTTTGCCACTTCCTCAAGTACCACTGCGTTATGTACCGCCTGGGCAGCATCCTTTCCCCAGGTGAAGGGGCCGTGGTGGGAACATACCACTCCCGGATAATGCATGGGGTTCAGTCCCTGATTCCGGAAGGTCTCCACAATCGCCAGTCCCTGATTTTTCTCGTAATTCTCTTTCACTTCCTCGGGCGTCAAAGTCCGGCAGCAGGGAACCTCGCCGTAAAAATAGTCTGCCTGGGTGGTTCCGTAGCAGGGAATCCCCCTCTCTGCCTGGGCCCATGCCGCCGCCATAGGTGAATGGGTGTGTACCACTCCTCCAATCTCCTCAAACGCCTTATACAACTCAATATGGGTGGGCGTGTCCACAGACGGATTATATTTTCCCTCGATCTTGTTTCCCTCCAGATCCATCACCACCATATCATCCGGCGTCAGGCTGTCGTAATCCACCCCGCTGGGCTTGATCACGAAGTATCCGCTCTCCCGGTCAATACCGCTGACATTTCCCCAGGTATAGGTGATCAGTCCCCTTCTGGGCAGCTCCATATTGGCCTCATAGACCTGTTTTTTCAGTTCCTCTAACATCCCTGCTCTCCTTTCTCCAACCTTTGGAGCATCTCGCAGCTCCCTTGAAAGGAACGGCACACCGCAGTCCGCCGCGCCATTCTTTCCTTTTCATCATACACGTTTTTCCACCGTTCGTCCACTGTTTTATTCCACACTTTTCAGCGATTCCACCATATCGATCTTCTTCAGCTTAAAGTGCATGGCAGCATTGATGATGAACGAGAAGGCAAAGGTAAACAGCACGCTGTAAATGTAGCTGGGCAGGTAGATATTCCTGCCGAACATGCACACCTCCACCTCCACTGTGGTGATAATATACCGGTGAAGCAGGATACCAATGCCGATACCTGCCAGAGCCCCCAGGAAGGTGAGCACAATGTTTTCCCTGTACACGTAAGCGTCCACCTCCAGGTCGTAGAAGCCCAGCACCTTGATGGTGGCAAGCTCCCGCTTCCGCTCGTTGATGTTGATATTGTTCAGGTTATACAGCACCACGAAAGCCAGCATTCCGGCGGAGATAATCAGCACCGCCACCACAATGTTCAGCGAACCCAGCATATCCTCCATCTGATCGGCGATGGTGTCCGTGTAGGTCACATTCAGAACCCCATCCAGGGCCAGAATGTCTCCTCCGATCTCCCGGTTGTTCTCCAGCTCCTCCCCGGTCACATTCACCAGCACCGTGTTATACTCCGGCGCCTTTCCGTAGATCCGCTCATAGCAGGCCGGCGCCATATATATATAGTGATACAGATAATTCTCCACAATGGCCGTGATAGGCACGGCAAGGTCTCCCAGATCACTGTCATGGATGACAATCTCATCCCCCACCTGCAGATCCAGCATGGTGGCCAGCTTCTCCGTCACAATGACGCCCTCATCTTCCAGTTCAAACTCCTGATGGCTGTTTCTGTCCCGGAATACCATAAACTGATCCAGCCCCTCCGTGCGCTCAAACACATAGAGATAAGGATTATACTCCTTGTCATCATCCATAACCGTGACACTCTGGGCGTGTACCTTCATATAGGACGCAATCCGCCCATCCTGTGCCAGGTAATCGTCCACCGCCTCCAGGTCCTGTTGGGAGGCGTCCGTATTTAACATCACCATCTGGTTATAGTACTGCAGCTCCCCATACTGGAGATCCGCAATCCCCATGATGGAATCCTTGAGCCCAAAACCCACCAGAAGCAGTCCCATGCAGCCGCCAATTCCGATGAGCGTCATAAAGAAGCGCTTCTTGTAGCGGAACAGATTCCGCATGGCTGACTTCCAGGAAAAGCTCAGGCGCCGCCACAAAAATGGCAGATATTCCATCCAGATCCGTTTGCCCTCCTTGGGAGCGGGGGGCCGCATCAGCTCTGCCGGATTGACCAGCAGTTCCCGCCAGCAGGCGGCGAAGGTGGCCCCCAGAGTACAGATCAGGGATGCCCCGATGGCGATCAGCCCATACTCCCACTGATAGGGCACCAGGATTCTAGGCAGATGATGGTACATCATCTCATAGGCGTAGACGATGATAAAGGGGATCACCTTCTCGCCCACCAGAATGCCCACAATGCCGCCTCCCAGGGTGGCGTACAGCGCGTATTTGATATACTTTGAGGCAATGTCCCCCCGCCCGTATCCCAGGGCTTTCATCGTGCCGATTCTAGTCCGCTCTTCCTCCACCATTCTGGTCATGGTGGTCAGGCTGATCAGCGCCGCCACCAGGAAAAACAGCACCGGAAATACCCGGCCGATATTAGTCATACGCTCTGCGTTCTCTCCGAAGCCTGAGTGTTCCGGGAGCACATTCCGGTTGTTCACATACCACTCCGGGACCTCAATGTCATCAATCTCTGCCTGGGCGTCCTCCAGCTGCGCTCTGGCGTCCTCCAGCTCCGCCTGGGCATCCGCAATCTCCTGCTCTCCCTCCGCAATCTGATCCTGGGCTTCCTGCTGGCCATTCTCATAGTCCTTCCAGCCGTCCTCGATCTTCTGCTCATTCTCCGCAATCTCAGACTCCGCCTGAGCAATCTGTTCTTCCCCGTCTTCCAGCTGCGCTCTGGAATCCTCCAGCGTCTGCCGTCCCGCCGCCAGCTGGTCTGCCCCGCTGGCAGCCTGGGCCCGGGAATTTTCCAGGGTCTGCCTGCTGCTGTTAATCTGATTCCAGCCCTCCGCAAGCTGGGCGGCTCCGGCATCCAGCTGAGCCTGTCCCTCATTGATCTCCTGCTGTCTGGCGTCAATCTCCTGCTGGCCCGCCTCAATCTGCGCCTGGCGGTCCGCGATCTCCTGCTGACCTGCCTCAATCTGCGCCTGTCCCTCCGACTGCTGCTGATACCCCGCATCCAGCTGGGCTTTGGCATTTGCCAGATTGGCCGCCTCGGAATCCAAGGTCTCCTTTGCCTGAGCCAGGGCCTGAGCGCTGGTGTCCAGCTGGGTCTTCCATCCCGCCAGTGCTCCGTCCTGCTGGTCAAATTCATCCACCTTAGACTGAAGCTGGGTAATCTGTCCGTCCAGGCTGCTCACCTGCTCCTCCGCGGCTGCCGCTTCCCCATCCGCGGTCTGGGCCTGCGTCTCATTGGCCGCAATGGTCTGGTTTAATCCGTCAATCTCGCCCTGCAGCGCGGACTGGCTTGCTGCTTTATCTGACTGGGCAGTGCTCTTCTCGGTGATCTGGGAATTTTTGGAATTAATCTGCTCCTGAATCTGGTTTTTCTCCTCCTCAGTGAGCTCTTCATTTCCCAGCTGAGCCGTCAGGCTCTCCACCTCTGCGGTGAGTGTGGAAATTTCCCCGGACAGCGCGTCAATCTCGCTCTGCAGCGCGCTGATTTGCCCTTCCTTTTCCGTTATCTGTGACTGATATCCGGCATTTTCCTGGCGAAGCGCCTCCGCTGCCGCCCGCTGGGAGGACGCATTTCCCGCCGCAGCCTCCCGCTGGGACTGAAGCTGGGTAATCTGCGTTCTGGCCGCATCCACCGCCGCCCTGTTTGCCTCCAGGGCGGCTGCTGCCGCCTGATATTCCGCCAGCGAAGACTGGTAAGCCGCCTCATTGTCCGCGTACTCCGACTGGGCAGTCTCCAGGGCTGCCGCTCCCGCATCGTACTGGGCCTGAGCCTGGGCCAGGGTTTCCGCCCCCTCGCTGCTGGCCTGGATAGCTGCCTCCAGCTCCTGGCTGGCGGCTTCCAACTGCTCCTGCCCTGCGTCCAGCTCGGACTGGGCCTGGTCGATCTGGGCCTGCCCTTCTTCCAGCTGCTGTCCCACCGTGGACACGGTCTCGTTGTACTCCGACTGGCGCTGGTTCAGTTCGCTCTCCGCGGCTGCCAGCTGGGACTCTCCGTCTGCGATCTGGGCCCAGGCGTCCGCCAGCTGGGATTCCCGGGAGGCAATCTCCGCTTCTCCGTCCGCCAGCTGAGTTCTGGCGTCCTCCAGCTCACTTCTGGAAGATTCCAGTTCCTCCTTGCCGGACTCCAGCTCCGACTCCCCTTCCTCCAGCTCTGTTCTGGCAGATTCCAGCTCCGACTCAGCCTCCGCTTTTCCGTCTTCCAATTCCTGTCTGGCGTCCGCCAATTTCTGCTCTCCGTCCGCCAGCTCCTGCCGGTACTCCTCCAGCTTTTCATTGGCCTCGTCCACCACCTCCTGGTAGCGGGCCTGGCAGCGCACATCCTGGATGGCCTCGATCCGGTCCATCACCTCATCAATCAGATCATCATATCCATCCGTATAGGTCAGCTGTTCCCTGGCGCCTTCCACCGTCAGGTATGCCACAGTGTAAGCCTCACTGTCAAAATCTTCAGGAAGAATGTACATCAGGCCGTCCACCTCTCCTGTTCCCAGCGTAGAGCTTCCTTTTCCGAAAGAAAGGTAGGCGGAACTGTAGCCGCTGCCCACAATGGTAAACCGGGTGGTTCTCAAAATTGGTCCATTCTCATCCTCCGTCTCTGATTCCGCCTCTGTTTCGGTTTCTGTCTCCTCCCCGTCCTCTGCTTCCGTCTCCTCCTCATCATCCGGCAGGATCACCTGGATCTGATCTCCCACCTGGTACCCGTTCTGATCCATATAGTCTTTGTCCAGGAAACATTCCCCGCTGCTCTGCGGCAGTCTTCCCTCCGCCAGCGACAGTTGGTTGATGGTCTCCAGCATGGCCTCCACATGGAGCACCGTCTGGTTCTCCCCCTCTCCGCTGAGCACATCGGTCATATATCCCGGTTCCACATTCTCCACGCCCTCCACTTCCCGTAAGGCCTCTATGTCCTGGTCGGACAGCCCCAGGGTACCGATCACGCGGATATCCATCAGATTGGTCTCATCGAAGTAAGAATCGCCGGAGATCCGCATGTCCGGCGCGGAGGCCTGAATGCCGGAAAAAAAGGCCACCCCCAGCGCAACGATAAAAAAGATTGACAGAAAGCGATTCAGGGTCGCCCGTATCTCTCTGTGAAAATCTTTTCTAAGCGCTCTTTTCTTCATGTTACCATCACCACTCTATCAATTCCACTGAGACGGGGTTCGGATTCAGTGACATATCCGAAACCCTCCCATTTTTTATCTTAATAATCCGGTCCGCCATGGGAGCGATGGCCGAATTATGAGTAATCACAATCACCGTCATGCCTCTGTTTCTGCACATATCCTGCAGCAGCTTCAAAATCGCCTTGCCCGTCTGATAGTCCAGGGCTCCTGTGGGCTCATCGCAGAGCAGAAGCTTGGGATTTTTCGCCAGCGCTCTGGCAATGGACACCCGCTGCTGTTCTCCTCCTGAGAGCTGAGCCGGAAAGTTTTTCAGCCGATCTCCCAGCCCCACCTCTTCCAGCACGGACTTGGCATCCAGCGGGTTCTTACAGATCTCAAGGGCCAGCTCCACATTTTCCAGAGCGGTCAGGTTGGGAATCAGGTTATAAAACTGAAACACAAATCCAATGTCGTTTCGCCGGTAACCAGTCAGCTTTTTCTGATTAAACTTGGCGATGTTGTATCCGTCCACCCACACATCACCGCTGCTGGCCGTGTCCATGCCTCCCAGAATATTCAGCACAGTGGTCTTTCCCGCGCCGCTGGGACCCACGATCACCGCGAACTCTCCCTTTGAGATGGAAAGATTGATACCGTCCACCGCCCGTATAGCCACCTCGCCCATCTGGTAGACCTTGGTCACATCCTTCAGTTTTACAAAATCCTCCTGCATACACTCACCCGTTTCCGGCCTGCGGCCCATTTGCACGGATGACGGGGCAACAAGCCTTTCTTCCACTGCCATGCGAACACGGGACGGAAACCAGCTTTTACCCCTGTCATCTTGCTATACCTATAGTATAGAACAGTTTATACCCTCCAACAACTGAATTTTTTATAAAAAATGCACAACAGGCATGAGGGAAAATTTTCCTGCAAAATAATATGGACGTACCCTCAGGCCCCCGGGCGGCGTCCCCCTCGCGGACACCGCCCGGGCGTCCTTCCGGCACGCCCACACGCGTCAATCTATCATTTCATCAGGTGTCTGTCACGAAAATAGTTCCGTGTTTCCCCCTCAGTCCCGGTCCTCCAACCTGCGGTACGCCTTATGGTGGCCCACATACTTGTAAGCGGGACGGATAATTTTTCCTTCGTTTACCAGCTCCTCGATCCGGTGCGCACACCAGCCGGATATTCTGGAGATAGCAAAAATCGGTGTAAACAGCTGGGTGGGAATTCCCAGCATGGAATATACAAATCCACTGTAGAAATCCACATTGCAGCAGATCGGTTTAGACAGCTGCTTATGGGCGGTGAGCAATTCGGATGCCGTCCGCTCCACCGTCTCGTACAGCTGGAACTCCTCCTGAAGCCCCTTCTCCTCGGAAAGGCTTCTGGCATATTCCTTCAGAATCACCGCTCTGGGATCTGACATGGTATACACCGCATGGCCCATACCGTAAATCAGCCCGCTGTGATCGAACGCTTCCTTATCAATAATCTTCTGCAGATAATCCCGGATAGCTCCCTCGTCACTCCAGTTGGACACGTGACTCTTGATATCGGAGAACATATTCTCCACCTTCAGGTTGGCTCCGCCGTGCTTAGGCCCCTTCAGGGATCCCAGGGAAGCGGCAACAGCCGAGTATGTATCGGTTCCTGTGGAGGATACCACATGGGTGGTAAAGGTGGAGTTATTTCCACCGCCGTGCTCAGCATGGATTACCAGACAGATATCCAGCACCCTGGCTTCCAGCTCCGTATATTTTCCATCATCCCGCATCATCCGCAGGATATTCTCCGCCGTGGACAGCTCCGGATTGGGATAGCGGATCACCAGACTCTTGTCGTTGTTGTAATGCTGATAGGCGTGATAACCATAAACGGAAATCAGAGGCATAGTGCCGATCAGCGTCAACGACTGGCGCAGCACATTAGGGATGGAAATATCGTCCGGCTTATCATCGTAGGAGTACAGCGTCAGCACGCTTTTCTGCAGCCCGTTCATAATGTTGGCGCTGGGCGCCTTCATGATTACATCCCGCACAAATTTGCTGGGAAGCTCCCGGTACTGGCCCAGCAGATCAATAAACGCCCGAAGCTGGCGCTTGTTGGGCAGTTCTCCGAACAGGAGCAGATAGGTGGCCTCCTCGAAATTGAAACGGCGGTTCTGAAACCCCTTGATCAGTTCCTTTACGTTATATCCCTGGAAGTAGAGCTCTCCGTCTATGGGGATCCGTCTGCCCTCCACCGTCTTGTACGCCACCACATCGGAAATCTCTGTCAGTCCAGTGAGCACGCCCTTTCCATTGGACTCCCGGAGTCCCCGCTTCACATCATATTCCTGGTACAGGTTCAAATCCAGTTTACCGGAAATCATGCAGTAGCGGACCAGTTCCTCCAGCCGGACATCCCTGTCTTTTCTGTCTACTTCATTCAGCATCGCCGTCTCTCCTTCCAGTCTCGTTTTTTGTTACTATATCGCACCCATCGATTTTTGTCAAACAATTCACCTCAGTGATCCGCAGTCTCCGCGCCTTGCCGGGCGCATTTACTATTCACAGCCGTCCCCGCCCTCATGCATCAGCAAATCCGCGAACTCTCCCCCGCAGGCCAGCCTCAGGTCCTCTGGTTTCAGACGGATCTGCACGCCGATCTTTCCTCCGCTGACAATCATGGTATCCAGAGCTCTGGCGCTCTCATCGATGCGGGTCACATACTGTTTTTTCATCCCCACCGCGGTGCAGCCTCCCCGGATATAGCCGGTGACGCTGTTGATCTCCTTCACATGGATCATGGACACGGATTTCTCCCCCACTGACCGGGCCGCTTTCTTTAAATCCAGCTCCCGGTGAATGGGAATCACAAACACAAAATAATTTTTGCTGCTCCCCACCGTCACCAGGGTCTTGTACATCTGCTCATAGGGCAGCCCCAGCTGATCCGCGATCTTCAGGGCATCCACAAATTCATCGCACTCGTAAGTCATGGTGGTATAGGGAATCTTATGCTTTTCCAAAATGCGCATGGCATTCGTCTTAATCTCTTTGTTTTTTGCCATCACTTTTCCTCTTGTTC
>DBFBJF010000323.1:0-2687 GCA_048203265.1 Candidatus Merdiplasma sp. | reverse complement strand
CATATGTAGATTCCATATGGATCGTGTGCGTTTTCCCCTCGCCGTATGTTATTATCAGATCGCCTTTTCCGGGCTCGGTAAATTCAACATACGTACCGCTGTCGTAGACAGAAATCTCCATCTGGTCATTGCCCTGGATCTCATAATCCGCTCTGGAAAGGCTGACAAATTCATCTGTCCCCTGGTATTTTCCGGAAATTGCAAGTTCTACGGACTCGCTGCCTTCCAGCGTCCAGTTGCCTCCGTCAGCTACAGTCTCACCATTGATATTCACCCGGAGCTCCTCTATCTCATAGGCGACGGCCTGCAGCTTAAAACGGAACAGGATAAAATCATAGGTACCGGTCAGATAGGGAGACTTGGAGCCCTTTAACGCGACCTCTACGGTATCAGGCGACGTCACAGTTATATCTCCGGTATAGGTACTTACACCGACACCTTTATTCCAGCTTTCCTCGTCCAGCACATCCCATATCGTCATTTTTCCGGCTCCCGGCGTATAGCCCTCCATCACGACCTTTCCGCTTCCGGAAGTTGGGATGGTGAATGTGGAGCCATTCTCTATTTCCGTCTTTTCACCGGTAACACTGTTTTCATAATAAACTTTCAGGTCCGCGACTTCTACGGTATAACTGTAAATAGCCTCTCCTTCTGCGTTATTCAGAGAAACCTTCGTTTCACCCGCACCCACGGCTGTCAGCGTGCCATCCGGCTGTACAGCTGCCACCTCCGGATTGGAAGAAACCCATTCACTGGCGTCTGCCACGTTCTGGTAGCTGAATTTTCCGGTATCTCCCACAGGAATGGCAAAGCGGTACCCGTTATCCAGGGTAATGCTTCTGTTTTCCGAGTCCTGATGGTAGGTTACAGACGGATCCTTCGCAATATCCGGGTCTTCCCGGGTCAGCGAAAAGCTGAAATACACCTTATCGACCTGATAGCTGCTGTTGTAATGTACGACGTCTACTTTAGAGGAAACCGCCGCATCCGTAAAGTACAGGCTGTTTCCCACCCGGTAGAAATTACTGTCTCCAAAGCGCATACCGGTCATACCGGACTCTTCCGCCGGCACGCCCTCATAATACAGCTGTACCTGTCCGCTTGCATATTCCGGGGCGATATAGACGGTATCGCCCGCCTGGACTTCCTGCGGATCCCCGCCGGGCAGTACATAATATACTTTCACGGAAGACTGGGGTTCCTCTTCCAGGGCTGCGTAGGCCTCCTCTGCCGCAGTCAGCGTTTCATAATTTGAAACCAGCGCTTTCTGTCCGTCTGTCAGGGTGTCGTACGCTTCACGTGCCGCTGCGATTGCATCCCCGCTCTCCGCTGTCACTTCTCCGATGGCATCGATCAGCGCTTCCACTGCCGCTGCCGCCGCTTCATCATCTGAAACTTCTGTTCTCTGCCAGGATAATACCGGATAGCCGAGACCGCCGGCATTTCCCGCTTTATAGGCATCTCCTCCGTTATTCAGAGCGCTTAAAAATTCATCCATATCCTCCGGGATCTGTGACGCATATGCATCGTCTCCGGATGTGCAGTAGTTGTTGCTTCCCGGTGCGGCATCGGAATATCCCACCGCTTTAGCTGCAGTGGTATAGCAGTTGCTGACTGTTGTTTCCGTGCTTCCGTTTCTTCCGATAATTCCTCCAGCGTAAGCAAAGCTGGTTCCTCCTGTCAATGTTCCCAGGGAATAACAGTTTTCGATTATGCAGGCTGCCTTGGCTTCGCCTGCGATTCCGCCCACATTTTCCATGGAATCTGCTGTCACCGCCACATTCGTATAACACCCGGTGATGGTAGTGGTGCCGTTTGCCCGTCCCACCAGGGCGCCTTCCGGGCTGAATCCCGTATGGTTCACGGAACCTTCCAGTCCCAGGTTCCGTATCACGGCTCCTTCTTCTGTGGTAGCGAAGAACCCTGCTCCGGAAATCTGAATCCCACTGATGATATGGCCGTTTCCGTCCAGGGTTCCGGAGAAGTCGCTGACTGGCGACCACGGTAGTTTCAGTTCGATATCAGACATAAGACGGTAGTTTCCGTCAGCCGCTATTTCCCGCAGCCCGTTCTCGTCATAAATCTCTACTACGTCGCCCAGCAGGCCTTTATATGTCTCTTCTGCCGCCTCCAGAACATCGTAATTGGAAACCTGTTCCTGCTCCTCTGCAGTCAGGGCATCGTAAGCTGCACGGGCTGCGTTAATGGCATCGCCACTTTCCTCAGTTACCTCTCCGATGGCATTGATGAGCTCTATAACATGCTGTACAGCCTCTGTCTGATCTGGCTCTTCCGGCTGATCTCCCTGATCATGCTCGTTCAAAAGGCGTACGGTATAGGTTGCGCCCTTATACTCAATTTTGAACTCTGCAGATCCCTGCTGGCTGAGCACGCTGTCCAGAGCGGCTTTCAGATCAGCAGAAATGCCAAAGGTGCCGTAGTTTGTTGTGCTGTAATCATAATCGCTGCCTTCCCGGATGCCGTTAAAATCCAGATACAGGCTCCAATCATCCAGTCCATCCACGTCCTTCAGAGCTATGCCGTATTCCGTATAGCTCTGAAGAGGGCTGTTGTTTTTCGTTGTCCGGTCCAGAAGCGGTACTTCAATCAACCCGCTTTCATCCGGATACCAGGCCTTGTCGGTCTCCTGACCGCTATTCAGATCATATTCCTGCAGCCAGAATGAC
>DBFBJF010000322.1:0-4933 GCA_048203265.1 Candidatus Merdiplasma sp. | reverse complement strand
GCTTCATCCAGAGCGGATCAGAGGACGGAGCAGCTTCAGAGACAGACCGAGAAGGAAGCCCTTCTCCACCAGGAGGAGTCGGAAACTTCCGGGACAGAGAATAAGACGGATGGGACACAGGAGGAGAGCCAGTCTGAGATTCTGTCTGAACTTCAGACCGAAAATCAGACCGGGGATCAAACGGAGGAGGAGACAGAAGGAATCAGTGAGTCTGAGACATCTGGAACCGGCGCTTCGCAAGTGTCCGATCAGGGGCCCATTCCGGAGATTGTGGAGAAAGAGATTTCAGCCAGGGAAAAGCTGGGAGAGGTATGGTCCGTCAGTGTCCAGACTCTGGGAGAGAATCCGCAGATCTACCAGTACAATGGGGATGAGAGGATGCAGTCGGCCAGCGTGATCAAAGTCTTTATTATGGGAGCGGTGTATGACAGAATGTGCTATCCATCCTCCCCGGACCGCCTGATCTCCATGGAAGAATCCTACGAGGGAGAGCTGAGGGATCTGATTGAGCAGATGATCACGGTCAGCGACAACAATGCTGCTAACCGCCTGGTGGAGCTGCTGGGACAGGGAGATTTCCAGGCGGGAGCTCAGGTGGTCAATCAGTTTTGCCGGGAAAACGGTTTTGATTCCACCAGTCTCGGCCGCAGATTTCTGGAGGAGAACCCCTCAGATGATAACTATACCAGCGCCGATGACTGCCGGGCCATCTTATCCATGATTTATGACGGAACCTGTGTGGGGACGGAGGCATCGGAGAAGATGCTGGAAATTTTGAGACAGCAGACCAACACAGTTAAGATTCCGTCCGGCCTCCCGGATGAGGTTCAGACCGCCAACAAAACCGGAGAGATGCCGGAGGGCTACGGACTTGGATGTATCGAGAATGACATGGCGATCATCTTTTCCCAGGAGGGAGATCTGATTCTTGTTGTTCTCTCCAACAATCTGGGAGGAAGGAATGATGAGGCACAGCAGGTGATCCGGAATATCTCCGCTGATGTGTGGGCGTGGTTTGCCTGAAAACGGAGCCGGAAGGGAGCGCCCTGGAAGCGCCCTTTTCCGGCTTATTTTGCGCCTGTGGGAAAAATCACAAAAGCCGGATTGACGAATAGATAAGTAACGTTTATTATATAGTGTAAGATGATAAAATAATAAGTGAAGTGAGATATGATGAAAATACGTGCTGCGGCCGCAATTATGGCGGCCAGAATACTCAGCTTTGTCTGCAAAGCTGCCGGCCGACAGGGAGTGACCATGGCCGGAAAACTGGCATTGAAAATTGATCCTGGCATTTTAAAATATCTGGCGGGACAGGTGAGGGAAGGAATCTTTGTGGTCTGCGGCACCAATGGAAAGACCACCACCAACAATCTGTTGTGCTCTGCGGTGGAATCGGAGGGAAAGAAGCTGGTGTGCAATCACACAGGCTCCAATATGCTGGCTGGGGTGGCCGCCTCCTTCGTTCTGGCTGCCAAGTGGAACGGGAAGCTGGACGCGGATTACGCCTGTATCGAGATTGACGAGGCGTCCACAGTCCGGGTGTTTCCCCATTTTCAACCGGATTGGATGGTGCTCACCAATCTGTTCCGGGACCAGTTGGACCGGTACGGTGAGATTGACATCACCATGAAGCTGCTGGAGGATGCCATAAAGATGGCCCCGGATATGAAAATCATTGTGAACGGGGATGATTCGCTGTCCGCCTATCTGGCTATGGAGAGCGGGCATGAGTACGTGACCTACGGCATCAGCCAGAAAGTGTTTGAGGATCAGGATACCCATGAGATTAGGGAGGGAAGATTCTGCAAGCGGTGCGGCGCCCGGCTGGAATATGATTTCTATCACTACAGCCAGATCGGCACCTACCACTGTCCCAACTGCGGCTTTGCCCGCCCCAGGATTGACTACGATGCCTCTGGCATCCGCATGGATCACGGACTGGAATTTGACGTGGAGGGACGCCATATAGCCGCCAATTACCGAGGCTTTTATAATATCTACAATATTCTGGCTGCCTACAGCGCCGCCAGAACAGCAGGAATGGAACTGAAGGGCTTTGAACGGGTGCTTCGGGAATTCAATCCCCAGAATGGCCGCAACGAGCTGTTCCAGATCGGAAATACCAGAGTTCTGCTGAACCTGGCCAAGAACCCGGCGGGATTTAACCAGAATATTTCCGCGGTGATGGAGGATACCTCCCCTAAGGATCTGATCATCGTGATCAATGACAACGCCCAGGACGGAACGGACATCTCCTGGCTTTGGGATGTGGATTTCGACCGCTTCGGGGCGGATAATATTCACTCCATCACAGTCAGCGGTATCCGCTGCCAGGATATGCGGCTGCGGCTGAAGTACGTGGACATTCAGGCGGATCTGGTGGAGAATGTAAAGACTGCTATTGAGAGACGGATTGCGGATGGCTGCGGAAATCTCTACGTGCTGGTAAATTACACAGCCCTGTATTCCACGCATAATATTCTGAAGGAAATGGAAAAATAAAGAGCAAAAGAGGACAAGTCATGAAGATAACCATAGGACATCTGTATCCTGATCTGCTGAATTTGTACGGAGACCGGGGAAATATCCAGTGTATGAAAAAACGTCTGGAATGGAGAGGAATCGAGGCGTCGGTCATGGAATTTTCCCTGACGGACCACATTGATTTTTCCCAGCTGGACTTGGTGCTTCTGGGAGGCGGTTCGGACCGGGAGCAGATGCTGGTCTGCCAGAGGCTGAAAACCATACGCGAGGATTTTGCATCCTATGTGGAGGACGGCGGCAGTGTTTTAGCGGTTTGCGGCGGGTATCAGCTTCTGGGCCATTACTATGACACGGAGGATGGGCGGATCGAGGGATTGTCCCTGGTGGATCTGTACACCAGACAGGGCAGCCCAAGGCTGATTTCCAACATTGTGATTCAAAATGAGAATTTTCCCTATCCCATTGTGGGATTTGAAAACCACGGGGGAAGAACGTATATCAACGATAACCGGCCCTTGGGAAAAGTGGCCTTTGGCCATGGAAACAACGGTGAGGACGGACAGGAGGGGGTTCTGTATAAAAATGTGATGGGTACTTACCTGCATGGTCCTCTGCTGCCGAAAAATCCCCATGTCTGTGATTATCTGCTGAAAAATGCCCTGGAGAGAAAGTACGGAACGGCGGATCTGGTTCCTCTGGATGATGAGCAGGAACTGGAAGCAAACCGGTATATTGTGGAGCGGTTTGTAAAATGATCCAGGGAAACGCTTTTATCAGCATTTTTCTGGATCTGATGAAAGGTTGAGGTGCGAAAAGATGAGAGAATTGACAAAAATACGAAGACTGCTTTTCCTGATGCTGGCGTGCTGTCTGCTGATTTCTGTTCCCATGATCTCCTACGGCGAGGAGGAAGAGGAGACGGAGGAGGAGACCGAGTTTATTCCTGAAGAATATTATGATCCCATTCAGACCAATGAACTGAAAAACTGGCCACAGGGAGAGGCTGTCCAGGCCGCGTCAGCGGTGGTGATGGATCTGGACACCAATGCGTTTCTGTACAGCAAGAACGCCTATGAGACCATGTATCCGGCCAGCATCACCAAGATTATGACAGCCATGATTGTGCTGGAGCATACGGATATGGATGAAGAGATTACCTTCTCAGAGATTGTCTATGATATTGAGGCTGACAGCAGCCATGCGGGAATCAAGCCTGGCGAGACCATGACCATCCGGCAGGCGCTGAATGCGCTGATGCTGGAGTCTGCCAATGACGCCGCCAACGGACTGGCAGAGTATGTGGCGGGAAGTATCGAAGGTTTTGCGGATTTGATGAATGAGAAAGCCCAATCCCTGGGATGCGTCAACACGCATTTTACCAATCCCCATGGACTTCACAACGAGAATCACTATACCTGCGCTTATGATATGGCTCTGATTGCTCAGGCGGCTTATCGGATTCCGGAGTTTCGGGAACTGGTCAGCACCGCTTTATTTTACTGCCCTGAGACCAATATGACAGAGGAGGAGCGGTATTTTTTGAATCACCACCAGATGATTCAGGAGGACAGCGAGTATTACGCGGACTGGTGTACCGGAGGAAAGAACGGTTTTACCACAGATGCCTGGAATACGTTGGTGACCTACGGAGAAAAAAACAATCTGAGACTGGTCTGCGTGCTGCTTCGAGAGAACGGAGCCTCCCGGGCGTACCAGGAAACCACTGATCTGATGAACTACGGTTTTGAACAGTTCAGTGAGAAGCAAATCGGGGGAGACGCCTACCCCAGCCTGTATCAGTCTATGAAGCTGGATTATCCGGGGAAAACCGCTCAGATCTTCCAAGCGGAGGAGTTAAAGCAGCCCATCGCTTCTGTGACAAAGCAGGCGGTGGTGACTCTGCCAAACAGCTTTACCGGCAATGAGCTCACATCCAGTATCACTGGCGACGGGATGGAGGGAGAGCTTACCTACCGCTATGAGGATTGGTATGTGGGAAGTGGCAGCATCAGCCTGTCTCCCCTGGTTTACGATCTGACACTTCCCTTTGAGCGGAAGTTGGATGTGGAGACCATCAGTCAGAATGCTTCCAGGACCGGGAAAAGTGAGCTGGAACAGACAGCCCTGACTGTGATGAATCAGACCAAGCAGATTGTGGATGGTGCTTACGAAAACATCAGTGATTATGTGGAAAATAACACGCTGCTGGTGATTGGAATTGGTATCGTGGTGCTGCTATTTTTGATTATCATCATTGTGATCCTGGTATTTCGCTGTACCAGGGAATCCAGAATAAGAAAACGCCGCCAGCAGGAGCAAAAGGAGCGGCTGCGGATGGAGGAGGAGATTGACCGTAAAACTGCCTCAGAGATTGAACAGGAGCTGAGGGAGGCCATGGAACGTGAGCGCCTTCAGAGGGAGCGGCAGGCCGCCAGGATGGCGGAGG
>DBFBJF010000321.1:0-3843 GCA_048203265.1 Candidatus Merdiplasma sp. | reverse complement strand
ATACCACATTTTGCAAAATATAGCAACGATTAATTTAGATCCGTCGGCGTCAAATCTTTTTGCGCACAATTTTTTAATAAGGCGTTACTATTTAGTAACAATAAGGCCAAAATATTTCAGTCCCATGGGGCAAAATACGTTGGCCTTATACAATCTTTGTCTCTTTTATTTTTCCGGACTGTCGATCCTCCAGCCGTTTTTCGCAGGATGAAGGAAGACAGAGTAGAATTGTTTCATGACCTGGATCAGATACCAGGTATCCTGGACACCGGCAGTTTCATAGGGAGAATGCATGGCCAGCTGGGGCAGGCCCACGTCCACTGTATTTAGAGAAACGTGGGCATTGGAGAGATTTCCCAGGGTGGAGCCGCCCGCAATGTCAGAGTGATTGGCATAGGTCTGACAGGGTACAGCTGCCTGGCGGCAGAGTTCCCGGAAGATGGCGCCGGAGATGGCGTCGGTGGTATATTTCTGGTTGGCGTTAAATTTAATTACCGGGCCGCCGTTCAGGAAGGGGCGGTTCACCGGATCCGCCTTATCTATATGGTTGGGATGCAGGGCATGGGCGTTGTCAGCGGATACCATGAAGCTGGAGGCTATGGCGGTCAGGTATTCCTCCCGACTGCGTCCCAGGGAGAAATTGATCCGCTCCAGAACATCGGAGAGCATGGTGGAATCCGCGCCCTGCTTGGTCAGGCTTCCCACTTCCTCGTTGTCGAAGACGCAGCAGACAGAGACGCTGTCCGGGTGACCGCCCGCCAGGAAGCCCTGCATGATGGCGTAGGCGCTCTGGAGATCATCCAGCCTGGGGCCGGAAAAATATTCCCGGTTGGCTCCCCAGATGGAGCCTGGGGTGCGATTGTACAGAAACAGATCTGTGCCCAGAATATCCTCCTGGGGGACATCCAGGGCTTCGGCAATGATCTTTGTGAACATTCCATGGGAGCGCTCATCTCCGAAGATGGGGATCAGGTCCTTTTGGGGATGGTATTCGTAGCCGCTGTTGATCTGGGGGTCCATGTGGATGGCAAGGTTGGGCAGCATGAGAAGATCCCGGTCAATGTTCACCAGCTTTGTTTTCAGCATTCCGTCCTGGCGCACCACAGCCCTTCCCGCAACGGACAGGGGGCGGTCAAACCAGGGGGCGAAGATCATGCCGCCATAGCGTTCCGTATTCAGTTTTATGTAATGACCACCTGCGGCCATCTCCGGATTTTCCTTGATCTTGAAGGAGGGAGAGTCACTGTGGGCGGCGCTGATCTGAAAGTTGGAAAAATGTCTCCTCGGGACAGTGAAGGCAATGAGGGAGGAGCCATTTCGGGTGACAAAGTAGCGCCCGCCTTCCCTAAGCTTCCAGGACTGCTCCTCAAAGAGCTGTTCAAAACCACGGGAAATCAGAAGCTGCCGGAAGTTTTCGATGACATGATAGCAGCTGGGGCTGTCCTCAATGAAGGACAGGAGATCCTGGGTAGTTTCTTCGAATGTATGATTTGATGTAATAGGCATAAAAAAGGTTTCCTTTCTTTCGTGATGTCTTCAAAACATTCTATCAAAAAACGAAAGAAAAGGAAACCTGTGAATTACCGGCTCAGGGCAGAGCCTCTGGTATCTGATTCAAAATTTCAATTTGCTCCTGGGTGAGCTGGTCATCGGAGGAATTCTGTGAGGCACCATTTCCGGAATCACCGATGACAACATCGTTTGTCCCGCCGGTGGACTGGTCATTGCTGCCGGATGGATTGCCGCTTCCGGCCTGCCCGGTGCCCCCCTGCCCGGCAGTATCTCCCGCAGTCCCGTCTCCGGTTTGATTTCCACTGTTTTGTTCGGCCAAGGAGCTATCCACCTCGCCCACCACATCGGGATAGATGGTGGTCTGGTCAGAGTCATAGATGGTGATGGCCCCCGGCGCCAGGCTGGATCCGCTGGTCTCCGGCTGATCCAGGATCTCAACAGAGGTGCCGCTGCCGTGCACATTGCAGTATTGCTGGGGCTGGGTGCCCACGGCAAATACTTCATCATAACTGTCGCAGACGCCCGGAATGGCAGCCAGGCCCGAGTCACGGCAGACACTGACGGTGACCACATCATCCGGGACCTTGAAGCTGCTCACGGGCAGATCGGCGTGGATCCGGGACATGATGGAAGTCCACAGCACCTTGTTGTAGGTGTGGTAGATGTCGGTGCTGGGCAGATCTGCGTTGTTGTCGTAGCCGCCCCAGACACAGCAGGTGTAGTAGGGGGTAAAGCCGGCAAACCAGATGTCCTTGTAGCTGGAAGTGGTTCCCGTCTTGCCTGCCACAGGCATATAGCCCAGGTTGATCTGGCCGTAGGCTGTGCCCTGGGGATCCTCCACCACATCCCGCATGGCATCGGTGAGCAGATAGGCGGTGCTGGCCTTCATAGCGGTGGAGGATACAGGAGAGGAGTTGTCCAGAACTACATTCCCGTACTGATCCAGCACCTGGGTGTAAAATTTGGGCTCAATGTACTGGCCCAGATTGGCGATGGCGGCATAGGCGCCGCACAGTTCCAGGTTGGTGACACCCTCTGTGATACCGCCCAGGGCCAGAGGCTGGATAATATCTGTGAGCACCTCCGTACCTGTGTCGTAGCTTTCATGGAGGGTGGTGATGCCCAGATCCAGGGCGTACTCATAGCCCAACTGGGGAGTAATTTCCGTGATGCATTTGACCGCTACTACATTGACGGAGCGGACAATAGCCTCCCGGATCGTGGTGGGACCAGTGTAATTGTTTAAGTCCCAGTTGCTGACGGGGGTGCCGTCCTCATAGTTGTAGGGCTCGTTGTCGTAGGTGGAAACCAGGGTCTTCCCGCAGGCGTCCAGGGCCGGCGCATAGGCAGTGATGATCTTGAAGGTGGAGCCGGGCTGGCGCTTGGTGTAGGTGGCTCTGTTCAGAGTAAGGCTTGCCTCCTTATCGCCTCTGCCGCCCACAATAGCCTTCACGTATCCGGTGGACTGATCGATGATGACCACAGAGGCCTGGGGCTGAGGCGTGATGGTGACCCGCTCACCCAGAACCGTGTCATCGCTTCCAAGGACGGAGGCCTTGAAGGCCTCGGCGCTGGCCTGGGCCTCCTCCGTGGAGGCGTACATCAGGTCAAACTCCGGATCGGAGGTGGAGCGCACATAGGCCCGCAGCTCATCGTTTCCGTAGTTGGTGATTTCCCCGTCGGGACTCTCGATACTGAGGGCGTAGTCAATCCCTACCTCCGTGCCCGCCGGGAAGTTATCCAGGTTGGTGAACTCCTCATCACAGATCTGCTGGATGGCGTCATCCTGGGCGGAGAAAATCCGCAGACCTCCGGAGTACACTGCCTTGACAGCCTGCTTGTAGGTGTAGCCTTTTTCGTTCATCAGACCCTCGATGACCTGATCAATGAGGGCGTCCTGATAGTAGGTATAAATGGAGGAAGTGCTGTCCGTATTCTCCTCGTTGGACTGGATGCGGGAGTACACATCGTCCGCCATGGCCTCGTCGTACTGGGCCTGGGAGATGTAGCCCTGATCCAGCATGTGGTCCAGCACATCCTTACGCCGGGAAGCATTTTTCTCCGGGTAGGTGATGGGGTTGTAGGCGGTGGGATTCTGGGTAATTCCCGCAATCACGGCACATTCAGAGAGGGTCAGCTCGGAGACATCCTTTCCGAAATAGCGGTACGCCGCGGCCTGAACACCGTAGCAGCCGGCCCCCAGGTTGATGGTGTTTAAATAGTCCTCCAGAATCTGATCCTTAGACATGACCTTCTCCAGCTGAAGCGCCAGATACTGTTCCTGGATCTTTCTCACCAGCCGTTCCTTAAAGGTGGACTCACTGGTCCAGT
>DBFBJF010000320.1:0-2955 GCA_048203265.1 Candidatus Merdiplasma sp. | reverse complement strand
CTCAATATCCCCCATATATTGCATGGTCACAACTGTATCTGTATCTACCACCACTCCACTGTGGCTGCGGTAGCAGCCGGCATCATCGGAATAAACGTAAATATCCACATTTTCTGGCTGTCCCAGCTCAGAAGCTGAAATCGTCTGGACGTCAATCCAGTACAAAAAATTCCGCTTGCTAATAGAGCCGATCTCATCCGCCGAAAACTCCAGATTATCCTGGTTTATCATGGAGGAGAGCTCTAAGCTCCCGTTCTCATCGTAGCTGAGTTTCAAAAAGAAGGGCGGATTGCCATCCTCATAGACTCTCAAGTCATGGCCGGAGGAGGACTGGAATTCCCCGCTGTCCCGGTCTATAATCTGGTACTCCACTCCGTAGGACGCAAACAAGTCCGTCATCACCTCATACCATGACGTAAAGTTTCCGTTAAACTCTTCTGTATCGTAGGAGTCCCCCTCATAGTCCGTCAGAAACAGTTCACTGGGAGAGGAGTCCCTTCCCTCTAGTTCCCAGTACATGCCGTAGCTTCCCATATAAATGTAGCGGATAAAGCTCTTTAAATCCGTCTCCGCATCCACTCGGTAATTGGGCCAGGACTGTATCTCTGTGGAGGCCCCCTCCATGATCTGAATTTCCACCGTATCGTAGGCAACTCCGTGATACTGAACCATGATCAGTGCGCAGCACAGCACGATTACCGCCGCCCAGAAGGGTCTTCTATTGCTTTTCGATTTTATACCCAACACCCCACACCACCTTTAAGTACTTCGGATTTTTCGGATCAACTTCTATCTTTTGCCGGATATTCCGGATATGCACCATAATCGTCTCCGTGGCGATGGCTTTTTCCTGCCATACCCGCTCATAGATTTCCTCCGCGGAAAACACACGGCCGGGGTTGCGCATCAGCAGCGCCAGAATCTTAAATTCCAGAGGGGTCAGGGAAACCGGTTCCCCGTCCACCGACACCTGCACCGTATCCTCATTCAGCTCCAGGCCTCCGATGGTATACAGATGCTCCTCCTGGCGGTCCGCCATCTTCATATATCTGGAATAACGGCGAAGCTGGGAGTTCACTCTGGCCAGCAGCTCCATGGGCGCAAAAGGCTTCGTCACGTAATCATCCGCCCCGATATTCAGTCCCGTCACCTTGTCAAACTCCTCCGATTTCGCCGAAAGCATGATCACCGGGATGTCATACTTCTCCCGCAGCTTCATGGTCATGGTGATGCCGTCCATCACCGGCATCATAATGTCCACTATGGCCAGGTGAATCTCCTCTTCCTCCAGGATCTTTAAGCCTTCCCTGCCGTTTAATGCCTTATAAACCTTATATCCCTGGTTTTTCAGATAGATTCCCACACCATCCAGGATCTCCTTGTCATCCTCCACCACCAGAATATGATATGAGTCCATGCTCCCTCAAGCCTCCTTATAATTTCTGTATCGTCTCGGGGCCCCTCCCCCGCTTTTTCCTCATGTTTTAGCGGGTCTCAAAGTCATGGTCCTTCATGCAAGCATGAAACCATGACCTTTCGACCCTGGTGTCATCATACCACTGTTTTATAGAGGTTGGCAAGGTGCTCGCCCACGATCTGCAAATCCCGGTCGGCGGCAATTTTTCGGCCTGCCTGGGTCAGATCCGGGCAGGTCCGGTCCAGGATTTCCTGGATTCGTGTCTCAAAACCCTGGCAGTTCTTTTCCTTCCACACATGAACTCCATGAACCAGCCAGTCCTCATACACCGGAATATCCCTCACCAATACCGGAATTTCCATGGACAGGGCCTCCAGCATCACGATACCCTCCGTCTCCTCATAGGTGGGAAAGAAAAACAGATCGCTGCCGCCGTAGGCGTCCCGCAGCTCTTCCCGGTTCAGATAGCCCGGGAAATGGAGATTGTCCGGTGCCTTGTCCATAGCCTGCCGGATCTTTGCCGGCAGCAGCCCGCCGGAGAGATGACCGCACCAGAAGAACTGATACCAGGGCATCCGGCCCGCCAGCTGGATCACGTCCAGGATTCCCTTTCGCTCAATGGGAAGGCCCACACAAAGGATTACCTTTTCCTCCGGGCCAAACCCCCAGCGATCCCGAAACCGTTGCCTCTGTCCCGGCTCCTTTGTAAAATATTCCGTATCCACACCGTTGGAGATGGATGCCACCTTTACACCCATACGGTAGCTCTCCAACAGCCGCCTGGAATACTCCGTGGGTGTCAGCACCAAATCCGCACTGGCATAACAGCTGCGGATCCAGCGTTTGAACAGAGGCGCCGCCGCATTGGAACCGACGAAGGAGCGCCGGAAATCCTCCATGGTGGAGTGGCCGTGCCATACCACCTTCTTTCCCGCTCTCCGCGCTTTTGCCGCCATCCACCTGGCATCCGGCAGCACTGTATTGATGTGAACCACGTCATAATCTTCCCTTGGGTTCTCCGTAAAATCTACATCCGCCAGAGCCAGGGCTCTCTCCTGATGGGCCAGTGCGCTCCCCACACCGCTCTGCCCCACCATATTTCTACCTCCCGTATACAGAAGAACCTTCATGATCACTATCCTCCCACTGCGCTGTTGTCACCTTCTGCGTCTGATTTGTCCTGGCTTCCTGCGTTTTCACGCTTCTTCCGCTCTGTACATAGGCCACCGCCAACAGCACCGAGAGGACAAATACCACCGCTGCCTTTTTCCCATAGCTGAGTCTCATATGTCTTTCCCCCTTATAAAATCTGGCTCACTGTCTTAGTCACCGCCACCAGCCCCATGCTATAGAGGGCGATGGACGCAGGCTTTCCCAAAACAATAATCGCCGTAAACTTTTTCACACTCATTTTCGTCAGACCTGCCAGGTAGCACAGCAAATCGTCCGGTGCCACTGGAAAGAAAATGGCCGCCGCAAAAAAGCGGTCAAATTTTTTCCCATTTTCCAGCCACCGACTGTACTTCTCATAGGAGCTT
>DBFBJF010000319.1:0-9219 GCA_048203265.1 Candidatus Merdiplasma sp. | reverse complement strand
CATACATAAAGAAAAAATTAAGAGCAAACTGCTGTCGGCTGTGTTATGATATCAATATAGCGGTGTTTCCTGTGACGCGGGAAAGGAGTGCAACTTGCAGGAAAACACACAAAAGAATACCGGGCCTGCCCACAGCGAGGACCTGGCGTGGAAAGCGGCGGCCGCCTACTTTGCTGATGAATTGATGCCGTGGCTGGGAATTGAGGAGAAGGTTCTGCGAAGCGGGCCCACAGAGATTGTGAAGCTGGAAGCGCGCCACCTGTATGAGGATTTCCTCTATGAAATGGAGAATGGAAGCTGGTATCATTTTGAATTTGAGAGCGATGCCATCTCTGCGGATGATCTGAGGCGGTTTCGGGAGTATGAAGCATCCACGTCCAGAATCTGCGGAGCACCGGTGATTACTTACGTAATCTGTTCTTCCAAAATCCGGGAATTCCGGGACAGTATCACGGAAGGGATCAATACATATCGTGTAAGAGTCATCCGGATGAAGGACCGGGATGCGGATCAGATTTTGGAACAGCTTGCGGGAAAGACGAAGGGAGAACTGAAGCGGGAGGATATGATTCCGGTACTGCTTGCGCGATATGCCCGGAGGGCGACCGCCGTGCTTGCACGAGCGGGCATCCGACGGGCAACGGTCATCGAGTGGCAATGCCACGAGATGAGCGAGGTATCGCGATGATCGGGTAGGGGAAGGAATCTTCCCCTATCCGATTCCCTGATGAGCGGGGAACAGACTATGCGGGAGCGGGTTCTTCGAAGCATCCGGATATTGAGACGGGCGGAAGCTGCTTTTTCGGATCAGGAGATCCGCAGGATGGAAGCGATTCTTTATATGCTGGCGGTAAAGTTTTTGAGTGAGGAAGAACTGGAAAAGATCAAGGAGGAGATGGCCATGACAAAACTGGGACAGATGATATGGGATGACGCAGTGAAACAGGGGCGTGAAGAGGGTCAACGTATAGGCCGTGAAGAGGGAAGGGCGCAGGCCTCAGAGAGGTACAGCCGTCTGATCTTGCTGCTCAATCAGGATAATCGGGCGGATCAGATCATAAAGATTGCCTCAGATCCGGAGTACAGGGAGGCGCTTTACAAAGAATATAAAATCTGATTCATATTTGGATGCGGCCCCGGATGGCGACAGAGTATCTGATCGGAAATGGCTATAAGGAGATCGACCGGCGTTTGCGGGAGTCAACTATTCCGGCGGACATGGCTGTTTGGCGCATTGCACGCAGAACTCAAATGAATATATGCTTGAGGGACAGCTGTATGCTGTCCTTTTTTCTTATAATATCCCTGCGGTATTGTATTTTCGGACGGTGTGTATTATCCTTTTGTCAGATGGAGGCCAGCACAGAAGCGGATCGTGCAACTCCAGCCGGGAATGTACGCCCAGGTCTTGCAGCATAAAACAAAAATACGGCAAGAGGAAGAGAAAAGATATGATATTGTTTGATAAAATGAGAAATAAGAAACGGGAAGAGTATGAGCCCGGGTATGATCAGGTGCCGGAACTGTATCGGAAAACTTATCAGGATATGCAGGAGGCAGTGGAAAAAGGGGATTTTCAGAAAACGCTTCGCCTGGCTCAAGGACTGAAAGATCAGGGGGCGGATCGGCAGTACTGGGCGATGCAGATGTCTATTGCTTATCTGGGGCTTGGCAAAACGGCAAGCGCGGCATCCTGTATAGAGCCTCTGTACAGGGAGGATCCGGATGATCCGACTCTCAGTGTACAGAGGGCTGTCTGCCTCTATGAGGAGGGAAAATTTTCAGAGGCGGAGGAAACTCTGGCGCGGGTATATCCGCCCGATACATATCAGCCATTTTATTATTCGACTTACGGGGACGCTCTGGAGAATCAGGGAAAGCTGGAAGAAGCCTATGACAAATACAGAGTGGTGATTGATGAGTTTTGGAACGGATATGATCCCGGCCAGGAGCTGATTGACGGCGTGTTTCAGAGATTGATTGAGCTGGGAATGGCCTGCGGTCTGGATACTGTGGATAAAGATACGGAGGAGTATATCCGTTTCCTGCGGAGCGCCGATCATAATGAGAAACTGCAGCGGCGTGTGGCGGAAAATCTGATTCTGTTTGCCCATTATCTGGAAACCAAAGAATACCGCCCTCCGTTCCGCAGGCTGGCGGATGGACTGACGGAGATGGATTTTATGGAAAATCCGGTTTACAGAGGAACACTGCGGTCCGCCTATGTGGCTTTGGAATCTTATGATATTCAAGTGGATAAGCAAATCAGTCCCTTTACCTTTGAGCTGATTACCCGGGCCACAAATGTGGGAACAGAGGAGGATCGGAAGATTGATGAGATGGTGGGGCTGACGGATGAGAGCGCGCTTTGGGATGAGGAGATGGAGCTTCTGCTTATGAAATATTTCGCGGCGAAACGGATGCCGGGTATTTCGAAAGAACTGGATCGTATCCGTACCAACTATCCCTGCAGCTATGAGGTGCTCAGTGAACTGGATGAGAGTCTGAAAGGAAACGCCAGGGAGGCGGCTGACAAATATCTGGGACTGTTGCTGGAGCGGACCGGGTCTGCCGGATATACGAAGTCCTATTTTGACAGGATCTATGAAGAAAATTATGGGAGCGGTGCGGGAACCGTCCTCTGGGATTCTGACGATGGAAGCTATATGCGCCAGGGAAAGAAGATTGGAAGAAATGATCCCTGCCCCTGCGGGAGCGGAAAAAAATATAAGCACTGCTGCGGGAGAAAATAGAAATGAAGATACAGGAATTCAGAGATTTGTTAAAAAGCGCGGACCGGGATAAGCTGGAGAAGGCTTTCGCGGAGTGCTATAAGCAGTTTTCAAAGGCAAAAAAGGAGGAAATCGACCTTCTGGTGCAGGATATTTTATCCGGCAACGAAAAGAAGAAGGCAGAGAAAGGCAAAACGGCCAACTTCGAGGAACTGGAGAGCCAGTACTATGAAAGAGCGGTGCAATGCCTGTGGGATCTCTACGATGTGCTGTGCAGAGGATGTGAGGTTTATCTGTTTTCCTCAGATGATCCCTTTGCTTCTGTCAGATGGGAATAGGAGGAATTGTACCATCTGCTGGTGAAAAAGACGTTTCAGCTGGGATATACCAGGGAAAACATCAGAAAGGTGCTTCCCCTATGTGCCTCCGGAGGCCTGAGCAGAACGAACCTGTATGCGATGAACCAGCTGGCCCTCCTTTCGGAACTGAAAACCAGCGATGTGAAGTACATGGCCATCGAGGAGGCAAAAAAACTGATAGAACAAGCTGGAAATGCGCTGAAAAAAACGGACTACTACAGCACTGATGCCTATTACCGGAGAGAAAAGAATGACAATTTGTGCGAACTGATTTTGATTATCAGCATCGATCTGGTGGAGACGGAGGCAGGCATCAAATATTATTTCGCAAAATGCCAGGAGACAGATAGAGAGATCGCCCTGTATCGGGCCCTGGAATGCGCGGAGTGGATGGAGGACTCCCGGGCCTGGATTGATATTTATCGATATGGACTGACAAAAAAGATAAAGCCCAGAGAGAAATTGCAGGAAAAATATGAGAAGCTGACCACGGCAAAAGGTTAAGAGTTTATGTTGGGGCATGCCGCACGAGGAATGAAATTCCTCATGCGGCATGCCCCATTTCTTTCTTCAAAAATTGTGTTCCTGTGAATGAAAAGTTTTACTCAGACAAAACATAGGGTTCATCGTTGACCTGATCGTACATCCAGTCAAGGACCGCGGCGTTGGTATATGCGCCGTTCCAGCCCCAGTGAGCGGCATAGCAGACACTGCCAGGGATGAAGGAAGTCATCATATCATCGGCGCCCATGGCTGCGGCTGCGGCAATCTGATCCTCGGCCAGCTTTTCCGCCTCGGCTCCGCGAAGCTGTCCATTCCACATCAGCTCGCCGTTCTCGCCGTATCCATCGTAGACGGGGATGCCGTATTCCTCCTGAATATCTGCGGCGGCGATGGCCAGGCGCTCTCCCTTCAGCCAGGTGTCAATGCCTTCGGCGGCTGTTCTGGAGTTGTCCTCGTAGCCGGTAAACCACCAGCAGGGCATTTCCTCAAAGAACATGGCCATTTTCTCGGCAGCCACTTCCCGATCCTTGTAAATGGTGTAGGGATCGTAGGCGGTGGAAATCTGTGCCGCGAACAAATCCATATGAGCCTCCATCATGGACAGCATGGGCTTTGCTCCGGAGGCCAGGCCGGCGGCATAGATCCGGGAGGTGTCGATATTATACTGGGAAATAATCTGTTCAATGATCCGGAAATATTTTTGCTGCAGCGGGCTGGACTCATAATCCATGTTTCCCCACTCGGGGTCACTCTCGCAGGCCAGTGTCACCACAAAGGACGGATTTTTCTCCTGGTTTTCCGGCAGAGCCCAGACAACACAGTCGGGGTGAGTAAAGAGGGCGCCGCGGTATGTTCCGGTCCAGTCAGAGTAGCTGTAGTCTCCGGCAGAAAAGTGTACCACCAGGGGAAGATCCTCCAGACTGTCATCCTTCACATCGTAGCCGTCCGGAATATACAGCTGGTATCCCACATCCTCAAACGGAAAATACTGGAAATCATCCATGCCGATGCAGATCTCGTTTGTGGTGGAAGTAAAGCAGCTGTGATCACCCACCGGAGCGGAGGCGGGAATCACCTCGCCGGAGCAGGTGATAATGTCGTTTACCTGATAGAACTGAAATTCCGGTATCTGCTCCCGGGTGTTGGCAGTCGGGTTAAAGGTGACATAGGATGTGTAGGAGAAATAGTTTTCACTCTCCAGTCCCAGATTCAGGAACACGTATTTTCCCTGAAGCTGAACGTCATCCTTTTCTCCGCTGTTATTCACGTATACGGAGACAATGTCACGGTCGTTTGCCAGCATATAGGTCACGGTTCCGGGATACTGCATATTCTGGGGTACCGACATGGCAGGGATTTCCTCCGAATATTCAAGGCGCAGCGCGGTGACGGTTTCGCCCCACTCCAGAACTTCTGTAACGATGCTTGCCTCCACCAGATGGGGCGCTTCCTCTTCCACTGCTGCCTCCGAGGCATAGGCGTTCGTGCCCAGCATACATGTCAGAGCGGCCAGTGCCAGCCATTTCCAATGTTTCATGTTACCTCCTCCTTTTTCATTTTAATCAAGTACAATGTGATAATGAAATGGTATCAAAGGAAGAGGTAAAAATGCTATAAAGATTGTTGTTAAAAACAATAAAATTGTTTGTTTCGCCCAAAATCATCCGCTGCATCCGTATTTTTTCCGGTACTCTCTGGGAGTACAGCCGGCGATGGAGCGAAAGACGGAGGAGAAGTAGGAGAGAGAGTCGTAGCCCACATTCTGTCCGATCACGCTCACCGGCAGATTGGTCTGCTTCAGCAGCCGCATGGCAAAATGGATTCGCTCCTGGCGGATAAAATCACTGATGGTGCTTCCCGTTTCACGGCTGAAGTAGGTGGAGAGATATGAGGGGGAGAGCCCCACATGCTCCGCCAGCTCGTTTCTGGAGATCTCTCCGGAAATATGATCGTAAACGTAATGCTTCAGGCTGGCAATCAGAGGATCCTCCGGGACAGTTTCGGCGGGCTGCCGCTTTGACTTTGCGGCTGCGGCCCGTCTTAGGGTCTGCTCCAGCTGCTCATTTTCCACAGGCTTCAGCAGGTACTCAAATACGCCCAGGGTGATTGCCCTCTGGGCAAAATGAAAGTTCGGGTAGCTGCTGAGGATGATGCACAGCGCGGGCGAGGGAAGGGAATTGTTCCACTGAATCAGGTCAAAACCGCTGCCGCCGGGCATTTCAATATCGGAGAGAAGCAGATCAATGGGCTGGCTTTTGAGAATACCCATGGCCTCGGTCATAGAATAGGCCGTATATGGGGGATCCATGGACAGTTTTTTCCAGTTGACCGCGCTGCATATTCCCATAACAGCGGGAGCTTCGTCATCTACAATTAACAGTTTCACTATCGTCACATCCTTTATACCTTTATCAATGAAAATTATGACCAGTCATCAAACTGGTCCTGGAGTATTTCCAGCACCTTTTCCTCTCCGGCTGCATCCATCTCCTCCAGCATTTGGGGAAGATAAATGGATGGATCCAGCTGGCCGGATTCCAACCCGTCGGTGTATGTGTCCAGAACCTCCTGGATTTCTGTCAGCTCGTCTGCGCAGTCAGACAGATCGGGGGCGAAGGCAATGGTGTCGGAGTACCGGGCGGATTCATTATACTCTTTTACTTTCTCCCAGAGGTTAGGATCATTTCCGGACCAGACCAGGGAGGGGTACTGGTTGGGAAGCAGCCAGGACTGCGTATTCTGGTAACCGCTGTTCTCGGCGGTCACTCCGTCGGGATAGGCGATGGTGCCGTCCGGCTGTATCACATAGTGAACATTTTCAATCCCGTAGCTGAGCAGATTGATCAGATCTGCGTCCGTGTAGAGCAGATCCAGCAGCTGCATGGCTTTCTGGGGATCTTCGCAGTTACTGTTAATTCCCCAGTGGGCGGTGATCGCCAGGGAGGACTCAGTGACCATGGGCTCCATCAGGGGGATGGATACCATATCCCGGCCGCAGCTGAGGGACTCTTCATATTCAATGTTGGGCTTGTAGGCAGAAAAATAGGAAAACAGAGTGCCGCCCTTTACCAGGGAGGAGGCATTGAGATCCTGAAAAAACAGGTTGTCCGGAATATAGCCGGACTGCTGCCACTGATAAAACAGGGACACGATCTGTTCATATTCTTCTGATGCGTAATAGTTTTCCAGAACCTGCGGGTCCAGGGCGGACTTGGAGCAGAACGGCTCCACATCGATCCGGGTGGCCTTCAGGCGGCTGATGAAGCCATTTCTGGTGCGGTAGCCGCTGACCATATCCAGGTCCGGCTCCCGGGCACTGACATAGGCAAACATTTCATCGATATCCTCCAGAGTCTTCAGGGAGGACAGATCAATTTGATATTTCTCCACAATATCCTCTCTCATGGTCAGCCCCAGGGAGGAAACATAATCGCTGACAGATGGGAGCCCGTAGAGGATTCCATCCTGCCGCATTAAATCCAGACGTTCTTCGCCTACCAGCTCAACGATGTTCTGCCCGTACTGCTCCATCAGGTCATCCAAAGGCAGGAAAGAACCGCTCTGTAAAATGGAGGGAAGAATGTCAAACTCAATCCCCTGCTTTTCCAGAAGATTTAACTCGGACTGGCGCAGCTGGTCCTGGCCGGAGGAAGCGGTGCTGTAAAGAACCGGAATCAGCTCCACCTGTACGCCGATTTCCTGCCAAACCAGCTGAGATACGGCATCACTGACAAGGTCCATATCTTCCGGTATTTCGCTGGCGTACAGAACCGGCATGGTGAGAGTCTCCGCCTCCTGTTCCCCGGCAGCAGCGCTGACGGAACACAGGGCGCACAGACAGAGGACAAGCGCAGTGCAATAATAAGCTTTCATTTAAATCTTCCTCCTTTGAGGCTCTGTGGGAATAAGCAGCTCCACATGGGCTCCGCCGGTGTCATTGTTGGAAAACAAGACCGAGGCATTGTCCCCGTAAAGGAGCATGAAGCGCTCCCGCACATTAAAAATTCCAATTCCATGTCCGGCTCCCGGCTCCGGCGGGGAAGGCGCTTTCTGAAAATCCTGCAGCGTCTTCCCGGAAAATCCGGGACCGGTATCATCGATGCAGATCCGCAGACCGGCTTCTCTCACGGAAGAGGAACACAGATCCAGAGATACACGGATCTCCAGTTCCGATTGGCGGGTGAGGGCGCATTTCAGCGAATTTTCCACAAATACCTGGATGCAGAGGATGGGAATTTCCAGATCCAGCACGTCATCGTCGTATTTGGTGGTCAGACGGCAGCCTTCATTGGAATGCATGGTCTGCATATCAAAATAGTTTTGGGTATACACCAGCTCTTCTTCCACGGTGACAAACCAGGTATTATACAGAATGTACCGGCAGTGGGAGGAGAGAAACATAGCCAGTTTTTTTACAGAGGGAAAATCCTTCATCTGGGCGTAGCTGATCAGGTTGTTCAGCATATTCAGCAGAAAATGGGGACGCAGTTGTAGCTGGTAGAGCTGCATCTCGGTCTGCTGCTTCTTTAACTGTTCCTCGTAAACCTGAATCTTCAGGTCTTTCACCTCATCCACCATGAGATTCAGAGCGGATACAACCTCCTGTATCTCCTGGGGCGCCGTCTCCTCCAGGGAGAGCTTGGCGAAGCCGTTTTTCCGAAGGCTCCCGATCATTCTGCTCAGCCGGTCCAGGGGCTGAATGAAGGAGTGGCGGAGGGCGAAAAGACAGAGCGCAAAGAGAAAACAGGCCAGACAGAGACAGAATACCACGGCCGCCACCAGGGTTCGGAAGCTGGAAAAGAGAACCGCCTCGTCCCAGTAAACGGTGATGGAAAAGGGAGCTTCGGTAAGGGAAGTCCGGGTGGAGAACGTTCCTCCCTCAGGAAGGGAAGAAGCGGAGTCGGGGCCAATCAGGACTCCGCTTTCATCGGAGAGCGCGGCGCCCAGCATACCAGGAAGCTCCTCCTTCGTCATAGAATGGAGCAGGTGCTGTTCCTCAAACCAGCATCCGATCATGCCCTGGGACATTTCTGAGGCGATATACAAATAGCAGGTGGTGCCGGTGGAAAAGGAACGGTACCCCTGTCCCAGAAGATGCTCCCGGTCCTCTATCTCAGAAAAAAATGTTTCCAGATAGTCAGCGGCCTGCTGATTTTTGGCGTAGGAGCGGTTGGTATTGTGAACAAACCACAGGCTGGAGTTGGAATCATTGTACAGAAAAACGGCGTCAATGTCTGTGTAAATGGAGAGACCGTTGGAGATGGTGTCTCCCAGTGCCTGCATCTCGCTCATCAGTTCCAGCTGTGTCGCCTGGGAAGAAGGATTCATACAGGACAGGTCCAGATCCTGGCTTCCCACATAGCGCAGGGCGGAGGAGAGAACGGTATCGATTTCCGCGGCAAAGGGCCCGATCATCTGCTGGGCATAGGTGCGCATCTGGCCTTCATAGGAACGTGTGATCAGCGCTGTGAAAGCGAATAAGATCGCCAGAATGGGCAGGACGCACAGAAGGATCCAGAAAATCAGATTTTTGCGGAGGGACCTCCGTGGTAAGCGTTTTGATTGTTTGTGCATATTGTCACTCCTCACAAAGAAACTGGAAACATTCTTTATTATATCAGAGG
>DBFBJF010000318.1:0-5065 GCA_048203265.1 Candidatus Merdiplasma sp. | reverse complement strand
GTCCTCTTCTGACTTACGCGCAGGCACACCGTTTCCCGTTGGCAGAGAGGTGCTCATCCACAACAATCTCTCCCTTCGCCTCCGGAATATCCCGGATAATCTCGCCCACAGCGGGAACGGAAATCTTTCCGGACAACGGATTCTTAATGCTATCAACCGGTGTGGTAATGGAAGCCTCCACATCCGAACGCTCAAAGGCAAGATCCGTGTCCACCATTTCGCAGTTGATCAGCTTCAAGTTTTTGCAGTAACACAATGGCTGTGTGCCAATAATCTTACAGTTCTCAAAGGTGACATTCTCACAGTACCAGGCCAGATACTCTCCTTTTACCACGCTGTTTCTAACCACCACATTTTTCGCATGCCAGAAAGCGTCCTTTGTATCAAAGCTGCAATTTTCAAATTCTGAATCTTCAATGTACTGGAACGAATATTTTCCTTTCATTTCCACCTGGTTAAAATGAAGCCCGGTGGAGCGCATCATAAAATATTCACTCTCTGCCCGGCAGTTTTTCATCTCAATCCCGTGGACTGACCAGCCAAACTCCGGCGATATAATATCACAGCCATCCAGCTTCACATTCCGGCATTCTCTTAAGGCTTTTATCCCGTGAAGTTTGGTGTCTCTGATCTCGATATGGTCGGAATACCACAGCGCTGCCCGGCACAATTCTGTCATCTCCGAACCTGAAATCTTCAGGCCGTGGTCATGCCAGAACGGGTATCTCAGATTGAAAAAGCTGTCTGCCACCTGAATATCCGCGCACTCCTTAAACGCGCTCTCCCCGTCTGCCGGTCCGTCAAAAGAACAATGTTCCGCCAGAAGATGTTTCCTTCCATAGAGGGCTCTCTCCTCATCAAATCTCTGATTCTGAATTCTATCCATATTGATCTCCTCCTCTTAGTCATTCCTTTTTCGCATCTGGTAAACCAGATAATCCAAACAGGTGATCCTTTTCTCATCCCGGTGTACTCTGCCAAGCAGCCGTTCCCGGTGCTGGGAGAGCAGCCGCAGCTGTTCTTTCGTTTTTCCCTCACGTTCCAGCGCAAAGAATTTTTTCACAGTCTCTGCATCGCATCCGGCATCCTTCAAATTTTGCATCACCGCTTCTGTCAAGGTATTCTCAGCCATACTATCCTTACTTTCCTTTCTTTGCCTGGGGGACTCAAGCTCCCAGGTTTTTGGCTTTCTTTCATTCTGCCAATGCGGGTTCTCTTTCCACGGTATCCACCCGTTGTCTTTATTATAGAGCCGTCTGCTTTTTATAGCAAATATTTAGTTTTTATGTTTTTTCATAGTTAAAACCTATTATTAAACCTCTGGCAACCGGCAACCCGTCAGACCGCCAGGAAGGAATTTCCGACGGGCGGAACACGCACGACCTTCAGAAGCGCGCGATGATTTCCACCACGCTGCCAAGATACGCTTTTCCGAATAGGTTCAAATGATTCAGAAGATGATACAGCTGGTAAAGCGCCCTGCGCTCCGCATATCCCCTCCGGTCCATGGGATTGCTCTCACAATATGCCCGCCAGAACCGTTCCGGCGGATTCCCGAAAAGCTGCAGCATGGCCAGATCCGTTTCGTAATCCCCCACATAGGCCGCCGGGTCAATCAGCCAGGCCTTTCCGTCCTTTCCGCAGATGACATTCCCGCTCCAGAGATCACCGTGAAGCTGGGACGGAAACTGGGGTTCCCGCATATAATCCTCCAGATGATCCAACAGGCGGACCGCCTTTTTCCTCACAGCGGAATCAAGATAGCGCTCCGCCATGGTTAGCTGCGGAAGCAGCCGGCATTCCCGGTAAAAGTCCACCCATTTTTCTTTGGGAGAATTTTTCTGAGGGCTGGCGCCAATGTAATTGTCCTCCACAAATCCATAACTGCAGCCAGATCCTCCGGAACCGGAAAAGGACTGGCATTCTGCCCTGTGCATCCCGGCCAGTTCCTGGCCGAATATCTCCCAGTATGAGCTGCTCCGGAAGGCTCCTCCTATATATTCCATGGCGAGAAAAGAAATGCCTCTGGGATGGTCCGTTCCCAATCCCAATATCTTTGGAACGCCAATCTTTCCCGTGGAGCGCAGCGCCTCCAGGCCCGTTTGCTCTGTCAGGAAAAAATTCACATGATCCATGGAATTCGCCTTCACGAAAAGATACTCCCCCGAGGAGAGCTCCACTCTGTACGCCTGGTTAATGTCTCCTCCCGACACCCGGTCTGACTTTGCGATGGACACCTGCTCTCCGTATCGGTCCTTTATCAGTTCCTCCAGTGAATGATACATGGTTTGTGTTTCCGCCATATCCGCCGCCCTCATTTCTTCCAAATTACGCATCTCTGTTTGCAAAGCAGTGCCTGATCAGTGCCCTGATGGGTCCGAAAACAATATTTACAGGCAATATACTTCGTATTATATTATAATAGAACGATGATGCGAAAACAATGGGCTGGATCAGGTGCCCAAAAACACTTCTTTATTCATAACCGACTGGAGGTATTTCTGATGGAATTACGTGTCCTTCAATATTTTCTTGCCGTGGCAAGGGAACAGAGCATTTCCGGAGCCGCCAAGGCCCTTCATCTGTCCCAGCCCACCCTGTCCACCCAGCTGAAAGCCCTGGAGGAAGAGCTGGGCAAACAGCTCTTAATCCGCAAGACTCCGGGGTCCCGAAAAGTTCTTTTGACCGAGGAGGGAATGATTTTAAGGAAACGGGCAGAGGAAATTCTGTCCCTGGTGAGAAGAACCGAGCATGAAATCACCCTGGCCGAAGAGACGATTGCCGGAGATATTTATATCGGTGCCGGGGAGACAGACGGAATTCGTCTCCTCACCCGGGCAGCTCAGACTGTACAATGTCAATATCCCAACATTCATTTTCATATCTCCAGCGGTGACGGAAAAGATGTTTTGGAGGATCTGGATAAGGGAATGCTGGATTTCGGCCTTCTGCTCCAGGCCGTAGATCTGTCAAAATATGATGTGCTTGAGCTCCCGGTGAGAGAAACCTGGGGCGTGCTGATGCGCAGGGACTCCCCTCTTGCCGCAAAGCCTGCCGTTTCCCCCGGGGATCTTGTTGATCTGCCCTTGATTATATCCCGCCAGTCCTTTTCCAGTTTTCTTCTCTCCTCCTGGTTCCAGCGGGATTTGTCAACCCTCAATGTGGTGGCCACCTACAGTCTTCTGTATAACGGTTCTCTGATGGTGGAGGAGGGCATGGGATATGCCCTCTGCCTAAATAACATCATCAACACCACAGGGGAGAGCCGCCTCTGCTTCCGTCCGTTTGCTCCCTCCTTGACCGTAGGTGTCTATCTGGCCTGGAAAAAATACCAGATCTTCTCAAAGGCCTCAGAAAAATATCTGGACACACTGAGGGCACAGCTGAAGCGGTAAATCATACGTCCCTATTGGCCGAAGTAACCGGCAATCTGTCTCATCCGCTCTGCCGGTTTCACATGGAAGGGACAGCGGGAATCACAGTGTTTGCTTCCTCTTTTGCCGCGTCAAAAAATCCCAGGATGCGCTTTAAATCTTCCCGTCCCCGCACACCGGGCAGTACGGTCAGTACACCGGGGCGATCCAGGGCGTACTGAATACACTGATATTCGCTCAGCGCCCGGCCAAAGGGGGAAGTTGCGGCATCCAGCAGCTGTCCCGCGCTAAACGCCTTCATGACAGAAATTCCCACTCCCTCTGCCTGGCAGCGGCGATACAGTTCCGAGCGCTCATTGGCTGTGCCGATGGCGTATTCCCCGTGGCGGTAATCATACGCCGGATTGATGCTGAACATTAACATATCCAGAATTTTTCTGTCCAACACCTTATGCACTACGGAAGGGGTGTGGGAGGAAAGTCCCAGATGACGGATCACCCCCTGCCGCTTCAGGTCCAGCATATATTCCACCGTTCCCTGATGTTTTGCGGTCTCCAGATCCGCCTCCTCGTCAATACAGTGAAGAAACCCAAAGTCAATGTAATCGGTCCGCAGCTCTTTCAGCTGCCATGCCACAGAGCGTTTGATCTGATCCAGCTCCAGAGTCCATCCGTATTTCCCGCTGCGGTAATCCGCTCCGAAATGTACCTGAAGATATACCTTGTCCCTGCAGCCTGAGATCGCCCTCCCGTAAGCCGCAAAGGGGGTGGCGTCACCGGCCGCCATGTCAAAATAGTTGATTCCATTTTCTAAAGCCAGGGCAACGGTCTTTTCCGTCTCTTTCTCACCGCCGCGCCAAGAGAGCTGTTGCCCAGTCCAATGATACTGATTCGCTCTTCCCCATGGGGCAGTTTCCTGTATTCCATCGAAGTTCTCCTTTTCTTCTGGCGTTACTATTCACAGCCTGGCAAATGTCATTTTTCTCTCTTCAGTCTACTGTCCCGGTGATGAAATTTCAAATACTTTTGTCTTATGTATTGGCATAGAAAAAAGGAATGGAAGCCATAGCGAAGGCACTTATTTCCCACTGTTCCGGGCATCTGTCACCACATGTATCAAAAAAAGTTCTTGCCATCTGCGCAATTATATTGTAATATGATACCGTTCTAATTCGTTATCATGGTAAAGTGAGAAAGTGGTGGACTATGGAAAATATAAGCGCAACGCCAAAAAAAATGATTGGAAGCAAAAAACAGCAGCTGAATGTACCATCGGCTTCAGAATGCCGCGTTGGGGAAAGGAAGCGAAAAAGGCAGCGCGCCGATTATCGCCCCCTCTCTCTCATTTGTTTCATTCTTCTGATACTGGTTTGGTGCCTCGGCTCCTACGGAGGCTTCGTCAGCGAAATCTTTTTGCCCTCTCCCACTGCGGTGGTGGAGAAAATCATTTCCATGGCCCAGGATGGCTCTCTGTGGGCAAACTGCCTGGAGTCAACCACCCGGGTGCTCATCGGATGGATCTGGTCCGCCGTGATTGCACTGCCCGTGGGTATGCTGATGGCTAACTCTAAGAAATTCAGCGCCTTTATCCAGCCCATTATTGAATTTGCCCGCTATCTTCCCGTGGTGGCATTGGTGCCGCTGACGCTGCTTTATCTTGGCATCGGGGAAAATCAGAAATATACGATTAT
>DBFBJF010000317.1:0-10639 GCA_048203265.1 Candidatus Merdiplasma sp. | reverse complement strand
CGGACATGTGGCCAGGCTGGAGGGGCAGAACTCCTTCGAGAGCATTATGCTGACCTGTGTTATGGAGATCGTGCTGGATTACATAAAGGAACACGGCGTAAAGTGGAAGGAGAAGTATCCCTGGATGACACTGGAGTGGGTTGCCAAGTATTATTCCCAAAATATGACGTTCGTCCTGTTTTCCTGGATCAACAGCGGGATGCAGGTGCCGCCGGCGGACATGGTAGAGATGTACAATTATCTGGTGCGTCATTCAATTATGGACCTTTCCGCGGAGAATTAGATTTGGCGGATATGGACATAATAAAAATGTAATGGGACTGTCGCAAAAGATACTCTGATGAAGTTTTTTGCGATGGTTCTATTTTTTTATAAAAATTAGCTTCGACATACGGGAAACGAGGATCTGGAAAAAGAGAGGGGGAGATGAATGAAATCATGGGCAAAGATTGCAAAGGATCTTTCTCTGCTGACGCAGTTTGGCCTGTCGCTGGTGATACCGCTGCTGATTTGCCTGCTGATCTGCCAGTGGCTGTGCGCCGCGTTTGATCTGGGAGAGTGGGTGTACCTTCCCGGTTTTATTCTGGGACTGGGCAGCTTTGGGGTTACAGCGTACAAGCTGTATTTGTCCCAGACCCGCCCGAAAAAGCGGGAAACAAATAACAAGGTATCGTTCAACAGACATATGTAACCGTCCAGAAAGAAAAGAACAGAGGAGATAGATATGGATAAGATTCAGCCCGCAATCAAAAAAGAGACAAAGAGAATCGCGGTCTTTACCGCTGCAGGCGTGGTAATTATGTGGGTGGTATTTGCAGTACTTCACCAGGTTTCCCCGGAAACCGTACCCTTTGACTACCGGATTTTTCTCTCCGGAGTGCTGGGAGGAGGAGTGGCAGTGCTGAATTTCTTTCTCATGGGGCTGACCGTCCAGAAGGCGGCGTCCGATCACGTGGAGGATGTGGCCAGAATGAGATTGAAGTCCAGCTATACTCAGAGAATGCTGCTGCAGGTTATCTGGGTGATCGCCGCGGTGGCAGCGCCCTGCTTTCAGTTCGCGGCAGGCATCGCGCCTCTGCTGTTTCCCAGCTTTGGTATCAAGCTTTCTGCCCTCATACCTAAACAGAGGAAAAGAAAGTAAAACATAGAATCATATCTCAGGTAAGGAGGTGAACCCATGGAGATAGACATTACGGGAGGACGGATTTTCTATACCTTTCCCTTCGATTTTCCCATTCTTGGGAAGCTGCAGATCACAGAAACCATGGTGATCAGCTGGGTGGTGATGGTGATCATCACCGGGCTGTGCATCTGGCTGACCCACGATCTGAAGGTGGAGCAGATATCCAAACGGCAGGCCCTGGCAGAGTGGCTGGTGGAGAAAGCCAATCATTTTGTGCTGGGGAATATGGGGGAGGAATTCCGACATCTCATTCCCTTCGTGGCAGCTCTGTTTGCCACCAGCTTGGTATCAAACCTGATCAGCCTGGTGGGATTGAGAAGCCCCACAGCCGATTTGTCCACGGAGGCTGCCTGGGCGGTGGTGGTATTTATCATGATCACAGGGCAGAAAATCAAGACCAACGGTATCGGGGGATACATGAAAGGATTTACGGAGCCCATCCCCGTTCTGACACCTTTTAATATTTTGTCCGAGCTGGCCACACCCATCAGTATGGCCTGCCGTCATTTCGGAAATATTCTCTCAGGAGTGGTGATCAACACACTGGTGTACGGAGCTCTTGCTGTGGCAAGCTCCGCCCTGTTTGGGCTGATCCCCGGTGCGGTGGGGGATGTGCTGGCAAAGATTCCCTTCCTGGATGTGGGAATCCCGTCCATTCTTTCCGTATACTTTGACTGGTTTTCCGGCTTTATGCAGGCATTTATTTTCTGTATGCTGACCACCATGTATATTAAGGGAGCAGCAGAGTAGCATCGCATTGCTGCCGGGGACCGGAAAATAAAATAATTCACAGTCTTGTTTCAGAATTGCCAGCATATGCTTACGTGCAAGCACGACGCACCTGCTTTCCATTCTGAAACGGCTGTGAATAGTAATAAAATATCAAATACAGGAGGATTTTACTATGGAATTTCAGTTACTGGCAAAAGGAATTGCGCTGGCAGGATGTGCCATTGGAGCAGGTTGTGCGCTGATTGCAGGTATCGGACCTGGCATCGGAGAAGGAAATGCGGTGGCGAAGGCTCTGGAGGCCATCGGACGCCAGCCCGAGTGCAAGGGGGATGTGACTTCCACTATGCTTCTGGGCTGCGCCATTGCCGAGACCACAGGTATCTATGGGTTTGTTACCGGACTGCTGCTGATTTTCGTGGCGCCCGGCATGTTCATGAACTTTTTAAGCTAAGGGTTACTATTCACAGGCGACGAGTGCGCATGTGGGCGGGGAGGCTGTGAATAGTAAGTGAGCCCAGCTGAGGAAAAAACGGATTTTGTGAGAAGAACAGGAGGTTGTAAGCTTGCAGGTACAGGAATTGGTAAGTATTGTGCCCTGGAATTTTGTGGCCACCATCTGCAATCTTTTTATCCAGATGTATCTGATCAAGAGATTTCTTTTCGGTCCCATCAATAAGGTGCTGGAGCAGAGGAGATCCATGGCCGAGGGACAGCTTCAGGAAGCCAGGGAGGCGAAGGAGGAAGCCCAGGCCATGAAAGCGCAGTATGAGCAGGAGATGGCCCAGGCCAAAGAGAAGGCGGAGGAGATTCTGATCCAGGCCCGCCAGACTGCTTCCGGCCAGAGCGAAAGGATGATCCAGGACGCGAAGCAGCAGGCCGCTGCCCTGAAAGAGCGGGCGGAGCGGGAAATCAGCCAGGAAAAGCGAAAGGCGGTCAGCGAGGCGCGCCAGGAGATCGGCGGCATTGCCATGGACATTGCCGGAAAGGTCATTGAGCGGGAAATCAACCAGAAAGATCACGAGAAACTGATTGAAGAGTTTATTGCGCATGTGGGTGAAGCTTCATGAACCGGTTAGACAGACTGTACGGAGGAAGCCTATATGACCTGGCGGCACAGGAGGGAATGGGCGAGGTGATACTGGAACAGATGGAGCAGATCCGGGTTCTGCTTCGGGACAACCCGGATTACGTCAGACTGCTGTCCCAGCCCGCCATTCCTCTCTCGGAGCGCAAAGCGCTGATTGACAGTGCCTTCGGCCATCAGGCGGAGCCATATCTTGTAAATTTTTTGAAATTACTGTGTGACAGAAGGATTCTGCGGGAATATCCGGGATGCTGCGATGAATTTGTCCGGCGCTATAACAGGGATCATGGCATTGCGATGGCCACTGTCACCAGCGCCGTTCCCCTGCGGGAGGAGCAGATGGAGGCGCTGCGGAAAAAGCTGGAAAAAATCAGCAATAAGACAGTGCGCCTGAAGCAGATCCTCGACCCGTCGGTGCTGGGCGGGCTTCGGGTGGAGCTGGAGGGCAAACGCCTGGACGGCACGGTGAAGGGCCGTCTGGAGAGCGTCTCGGAGAAGTTGAATGAGATAAAGGATGGTACGGAAACATGCAATTAAAATCAGAAGAAATATCCAAAGTCATCCGCAGCCAGATTAAATATTATGAAAATGTGATCCGGGAAGAGGAGACGGGCATGGTTTTGATGGTGGGAGACGGAATTGCCAGAGCCAGCGGGCTGACTGCCTGTATGGCAGGGGAACTGCTGGAGTTTGAGGACGGCAGTTTCGGCATGGCCCAGAATCTGGAGGAGGACAGTGTCTCCATCGTTCTGTTCGGGTCCGGTGAAAAAATCGGAGAGGGACAGACTGTGAAGCGGACGGGAAAGGTGGTATCTGTTCCGGTGGGGGAAGGCCTGCTGGGACGGGTGGTGGACGCTCTCGGTGAGCCCATTGACGGCATGGGGCCCATCCGGGCGGCGGGATACCGTCCGGTGGAGAGTCCCGCTCCGGGCATCTGTGACCGGAAAAGCGTGTCGGAGCCCCTTCAGACCGGAATCAAGGCCATTGATTCCATGATTCCCATTGGGAGAGGACAGCGTGAGCTGATCATTGGGGATCGTCAGACCGGAAAGACCACATTGGCTGTGGATACGATTTTAAATCAGAAAGGGAAAGATGTGATCTGCATCTATGTGGCCATCGGCCAGAAATGCTCCACAGTGGCGTCCCTGGTGGAAACCTTGAAAACGGCGGGAGCCATGGACTACACCATTGTAGCTGCGGCCACGGCCTCGGAGGCCAGTCCCCTGCAGTATCTGGTTCCCTACTCCGGATGCGCTATGGGGGAGTATTTCATGGAGAAGGGGAAAGCGGTGCTGGTGGTTTACGATGACCTGAGCAAGCACGCGGTGGCCTACCGGGCCCTGTCCCTGCTGATCCGCCGGCCTCCCGGAAGAGAGGCCTATCCCGGAGATGTGTTTTATCTCCACTCCCGGCTGCTGGAGCGGGCGGCCAAGCTGGACGACGCCCACGGGGGAGGATCCCTGACTGCGCTGCCTATCATCGAGACCCAGGCGGGAGATATTTCCGCCTACATTCCCACCAATGTGATTTCCATCACGGACGGACAGATTTTTCTGGAGACAGAGCTGTTCCACGCCGGGGTGATGCCTGCGGTGAATCCCGGCATCTCTGTGTCAAGGGTGGGAGGAAACGCCCAGATTAAGGCCATGAAAAAGGTGGCGGGCACGCTGAAGCTGATCTATTCCCAGTACAGGGAGCTGCAGAGCTTTGCCCAGTTCGGCTCAGATCTGGACGAGGACACCAGGGCCCGTCTGGCCCAGGGAGCCCGGATTGTGGAGGTGCTCAAGCAAAAGCGCAGCGCCCCGGTTCCGGTGGAGAAGCAGGTGGCAATTCTGATGGCGGTGACCGAAAACATTCTGGCTTCCGTGGAAGTGAAGGATGTGGCGGAGTATGAGGAGGAACTTTATCTGTTCCTGGACCGGGATCCGGAGGGAGCCGCGGCGATGGAAGAGATCCGCGCCACAGGAGATCTGAGCGAAGAGACGGGAAGGAAACTGAGAGCTTCCCTGGAAACCTACACGGAACAATTTTTGAATCGCAAGAGGGAGAAATAAATGGCTGCAAATATGAAGGCGGTGAAGACGCGGATCAAGAGCGTGGAAAGCACCATGCAGATTACCAGAGCCATGGAGCTTGTGGCATCCTCCAAGCTGCGGGGGGAAAAGGAGCGGGCAGACGCCTGCCGTCCCTATTTTCAGGAGCTTTACGGGGCGCTGCAGGAAATTGCCGCGGGGAATACTGATTTTTCTTCCGTCTACGCCCGGCAGTCCTCCCTGGAAAAACACTGCTATGTGGTGATCGCCGGGGACCGGGGGCTGGCAGGAGGATATAACACAAACCTGTTTCGGTGCCTGGAGGAAGCGGCGGATGACCAGACGTATGCGGTGCTTCCCATCGGCAAGAAAGCGGTAGAGTACGCGCGCCGCAGAGAACTGGAGTGTGTGACGGAGCAGTTCGGCCAGATTGCCGAGCTGGATGTGGCGGACTGCTTTGAGATCGCAAGGCTGCTGTGTGAGGAATTCCGTGCCGGAAAATACGGCCATATCGGGCTGTGCTACACCGGATTTGTCTCCATGCTCACCCAGGAGCCCAGGGTGATTTCCATGCTTCCCCTGACGGATTTGTTCCAGGGAGAGAGACGGGAGCCGGTGCGCAATTTGATTTTGTATGAGCCGGACGCTCAGGAGGTATTTGACGCTATTGTGCCGGAATACCTGGCGGGGCTGATCTGCGGCGCGGTGCGGGAGAGCGTGGCCAGCGAGCTGGCGGCCCGGAGGACGGCCATGGACGCTGCCACTAAGAATGCCCAGGAGATGATAGACCAGCTGAATCTGTATTACAACCGCGCAAGACAGGCCGGGATCACCCAGGAGATTACGGAGATCGTGGCAGGAGCAGAGGAAGGCTGATAGAGGAGATGAAAACATGAGTGAAAAACACGTTGGCCAGGTGGTGCAGGTGATGGGCCCGGTTTTGGACATCCGCTTTGCCCATGAGGAACTTCCCTCACTGCTGAATGCCATTGAAATCGAACAGGAGGGGAAGCCGCTGACGGCGGAGGTGGCCCAGCAGATCGGGGACGACACGGTGCGCTGCATCGCCATGGATTCCACTGACGGGCTGGTGAGAGGGGCCAGGGCCCTGGATACCGGAGGCCCCATCACAGTGCCGGTGGGGGAGGAATGTCTGGGCCGGGTGTTTAACCTGCTGGGGGAACCGGTGGATGAGCTGCCGCCTCCCCAGACAAAGGAGCGCTGGGCCATACACCGCCCCGCCCCCTCCTATGAGGAACAGATTCCGGCCACAGAGATTCTGGAGACAGGAATCAAGGTGGTGGATCTGATCTGTCCCTACGCAAAGGGTGGAAAGATCGGCCTGTTCGGGGGAGCCGGTGTGGGAAAAACGGTGCTGATTATGGAGCTGATCCACAATGTGGCCACCGCCCACGGAGGTCTGTCCGTGTTCACCGGGGTGGGAGAGAGAACCCGGGAGGGCAATGATCTGTACAATGAGATGAAGGAGAGCGGGGTAATCGACAAGACAGCTCTGGTATACGGCCAGATGAACGAGCCGCCGGGAGCCCGTATGCGGGTGGGGCTGTCCGGTTTGACCATGGCGGAATACTTCCGGGATGTGAAACATCAGGATGTGCTCCTGTTTATCGACAACATTTTCCGTTTTACCCAGGCCGGATCCGAGGTATCGGCGCTGCTGGGCCGGATGCCCTCCGCCGTGGGATATCAGCCCACCCTGGCCACGGAGATGGGAGCGCTTCAGGAGCGCATCACCTCCACCACAAAGGGATCCATCACTTCGGTGCAGGCAGTTTACGTGCCGGCGGATGACCTGACGGACCCGGCTCCCGCCACCACCTTTACCCATCTGGACGCCACCACGGTGCTCTCTAGGGAGATTGCCAGCCAGGGAATTTATCCCGCGGTGGATCCGTTGGAATCCACCAGCCGGATTCTCTCCCCTGAGGTGGTGGGCAGAGAACACTATGAGATAGCCCGAGGGGTACAGCAGATACTCCAGCGCTACCGGGAGCTTCAGGATATTATTGCCATTATGGGAATGGATGAGCTGTCCCAGGAAGATAAGCAGGCGGTGAACCGGGCCAGAAAGATACAGAGATTTTTGTCCCAGAGCTTTTCTGTGGCGGAACAGTTTACGGGGATGAAGGGGCAGTATGTTCCTCTGAAGGAGACCCTGCGGGGATTTCAGATGATTCTCTCCGGCCAGTGTGATCAGATACCGGAGAGCTGCTTCCTGTTTGCGGGAACCATTGACGATGTGCTGGAAAAGGCGGGTAAGCAGTAAAAGACAGCCCATAGCAAAGGAGACAGCCTATGAGAACCTTCCTATTAAAAATCGGAACGCCGGACGGACTGCTCTTTGAAGGGCAGGTTCAGCGGGTGGTCTGCCGCAGCATCACCGGTGATCTGGCCATTCTGGCCGGACACTGCAATTTCTGCACGGCCCTGGGTATGGGGGAGGCCCACGTGGTGATGGAGGACGGATCCAGGAGAAACGCCGCCTGCATCGGCGGCATGCTCTCCATGATGAACGGATCCTGCCGTCTGCTGGCAACCACCTGGGAGTGGCAGGATCAGATCGACCTGGAGCGGGCCGCCAGGGCCCGCCGCCGGGCGGAAGAGCTGCTGGCGAAGGACGGGCTGACGGAGAAGGAATACCGGATGGCCCAGGCCAAGCTTCAGAGAGCGCTGGTTCGTCTAAGCATAAAGTAAAAATTGCCAAAGTGAAAGCTGCCGCGGGAGAGAGGCATATGGATGCCGCTTGTCCTGGGGCAGCTTTTGTGTGAGTGCGCCTGGCGGGCGACCGCCGTGCTTGCACGGGCAGCCATTTTCCGGGCAGCGAACAGCGTCCGCCAAGATTCGATTTCCTGTGTTGCGCGGGCCTGTAAATCATGGTATGATGTGGTGGATAAAAGGCGGCGGGCAAAGATGTTCGGAGCCGAAGAAAGCGTGTTGTTCAAGAGAAGTTGGAGATACTATGAATAAGAGGAAAATTATGATTCTGGGCGCCAGTTATTCCCAGATCCCTCTCATGAGGGCGGCCAGACGGCTGGGATTTACGGTGGTGGCGGCCAGCATCCCCGGAGACTATCAGGGATTTCAGGAAGCGGATGAGATCGCCTATGTGGATATCACAGACCCGGAGGCGGTGTATGAGGCAGCCAAAAAAGCGGAGATTTCAGGAATTGCCACCTGCTGTATGGATGTGGGCACTAGATCTTTAGGCTATGTGTGTGAGAAGATGGGCCTGCCCGGACCGGGAGACCTGGCTGGTCAGGCATGTACGGACAAATATTTGCAGAAACAGGCTTACGTCCGGGCTGGAGTGAATACAGCCCGGTTCTTTCAGGTTCACACCAGGGAAGAACTGGAGCAGGCTTTGGATCAGCTGAAGTTTCCGGTCATGGTGAAGGCGGTGGATCTGATGGGCAGCCGGGGGATTTTCCGCTGCGATACCCGGCAGGAGGCGCTGGATCATTTCCAGGAGTCCATGGAGCAGACGAAGAAGGATTACTGTATCGTGGAGGAGTTCCTGGAGGGAAGCATGTTCGGTGTGGAGGCTATGGTCGCAGGCGGATCTCTGATGTACCTGCTTCCGCTGGGAAATGAACTGCTGGATGGAAATCCTCCTTTTCCAGTGGGCCACTATGTTCCCTGGGAACACACAGAGGATCTGGGGGAGCAGGTGAGAGAACAGGTGGAGCGGGTGATCGCTGCCCTGGGCTTTGACAACTGTCCCATGGATCTTGACTGTATGCTCATGGACGGAAAAGTTTATATTATAGAAGCGACAGCGCGGGCAGGGGCCACCTGCATTGCGGATACGGTGAGTATTTATTTCGGCATCGACTACTATGAGGCCATTGTGCGGCTGGCCATGGGAATGGATGTGGAGGAGATGTTCCAGAGAGCGGATGTTCCCCACACGCCCAGCATCACCCGGCTGCTGTCAGCCAGCCGGGAGGGAACGGTTCAGCGGATACAGGTTCCGGATCCCCTGCCTCAGGGGGTGGTGGATCTCTCCTTTAATATTGATGTGGGCAGCCAGGTGCGGCCTATGCAGAACGGGCGGGACCGGATCGGCCAGCTGATTGTAAAAGGGGAGACCCTGGCGGAGTGCAGAAACCGGATGGAGGAGACCCTGGCGGGAATTCACTTGGAAATCAGTACTTCGGAGAAAGGATGACGTTCGCCTTCCGGCGAAAGAAAAGAGGAGAAAACATGTTAGTGTCAGTTGTGATCCCCTGCTACAATTCCCAGCTTACCATTGAGAAGCTGGTGGATATGTGTATGGCGGAATTTGACAAATGGGACGGCTATGAGTGTGAGATGATTCTGGTAAACGATTACTCCAGGGATGACACCTTTGGAGCGATCCGAAGAGCGGCGGCCAAGTACCCCAACGTGATTGGCATCAATCTGGCCAAGAATTTCGGGCAGCATGCGGCCATCATGGCAGGCCTTCATTATGTGCACGGCGATCTGGTGGTGGGAATGGACGATGATCTTCAGAACCGCCCGGAGCAAATCCGGCAATTCCTGGACAAGGCGGAGGAAGGCTACGATGTGGTCTTCGGCGTATACAAGCAGAGGAAGTTCAGCGCCTTTAAAAATTTTACCGGAGCGGTAAGCCAGTTCCTTCTGTTTCACCTGGTGGACCGGCCCAAGGATATTGAGATGAGCAGCTTCTGGCTGGCCAGGCGGTACGTGATCGATGAGATTAAAAATTATCAGGGCAATGACGCCTTTATCCAGCTGCTGTTTGTGCGGACCACCAGAAATATGGTGGATGTTCCGGTGGAACATTATAAGCGGGAGGAGGGAAAATCCAACTATACTTTCTGGAAAGGACTGAAGCTGTTCATGTCCTTTATGAACTATTCTACCATTCCCCTTCAGATCTCTACCCTGTTTGGCGTAGGTTTTTCCCTGGCAGGCTTTGTAGCCGCCATCGTGATCCTGATCCGGAAGATGCTGGATCCCGGAGTTCAGGTGGGATGGTCCTCCCTGATGTGCATTATCCTGATCGTGGCAGGCATCACCTTCCTGATGCTGGGCATCATCGGTGAGTATGTGGGCAAGCTGATTATGACCCTGAACCGCTCTCCCCTGTACGTAATCCGGGATACCCTGAACGTGGAGGGCGATGAGAAGGTCCGGGAAGGTCGGCATGAAAAGAAACAGCTTCAGGAGAGCCGACACGAAAAGAAGCGGAATGAGGGAGAAACCGAGAAACGGGAAGCCGAATAAAGAACAGGGATATTCCTATTAAATTGAAGCCTAAATAATAGGAAGCCATGTTTCACACCAGGATGAGGAAATGGGAAGGCTGGCACAAATTTAACCAGAATTTGGATTGGATTAAATTTTTAGAAAAAAATGTTTGACAAAGAGCGCAAACATCAGTATAATAGTGGATGCAACTCAAGTGAGTTGCATAACTGAATAAGCTGTATATTCAGGCTAGGAGAAATACTCAAGAGGCTGAAGAGGCGCCCCTGCTAAGGGTGTAGGTCGGGCAACCGGCGCGAGGGTTCAAATCCCTCTTTCTCCGTTTTATTTATTGCCCTTTTTCGGGTGATAAATAAAGAACAGATTATC
>DBFBJF010000316.1:0-12590 GCA_048203265.1 Candidatus Merdiplasma sp. | reverse complement strand
TCCCCAGGTTTTCTTGTTTAAACAGGATTAAACAGATCAAGGAGGATTTCTCATGGGGAAATATGCAGAAGACGCAAAAGAACTTCTTCGGTTGGTGGGAGGCAGGGAGAACATTTCTGCAGTCTCTCACTGTATGACCCGTATGCGGTTTGTACTGACTGATCCATCGAAGGCGGATGTTCCGGGGATTGAGGCCATGAAGGTGGTGAAGGGCAGCTTTACCCAGTCGGGACAGTTTCAGGTCATCATTGGAAACACGGTGGCTGATTTTTACAATGATTTCACCGCAGTGGCAGGCATTGAGGGCGTGTCAAAGGATGCGGTAAAACAGGCCGCAAAGAAAAATCAGAATGTGCTGCAGCGGATTGTGACTGCGCTGGCGGAAATTTTTGCACCGCTGATTCCGGCTATTATCACCGGCGGTCTGATTTTGGGCTTCCGAAACTGTATTGACAGCCTGTACCTGTTTGAGAACGGAACGAAGACTCTGGTGGAGATCAGCCAGTTCTGGGCCGGGGTTGACAGCTTCCTGTGGCTCATCGGCGAGGCCGTGTTCCATATGCTGCCGGTGGGTATCTGCTGGTCGGTGACGAAAAAGATGGGTACCACTCAGATGCTGGGTATTGTGCTGGGACTGACTCTGGTGTCAGGACAGCTTTTGAATGCCTATGATGTGGCTACCACGGCGGCCGCAGATATTCCGGTATGGGATTTCGGCTTCTTTAAGGTAAACATGATTGGTTACCAGGCACAGGTCATTCCCGCTATTCTGGCAGCCTTTACCCTGGTGTACCTGGAGAAATTCTTCCGAAAGATCACGCCCCAGGTGGTTTCGATGATTGTGGTTCCCTTCTGCAGTCTGGTGCTGGCAGTGATCGCGGCCCACTTTGTGCTGGGGCCCATCGGCTGGAGAATCGGTTCCGCCATCTCCTCCGTGGTTTATGCCGGAATCACCGGTTCCTTCCGGGTGGTGTTCGGCGCCATCTTCGGTCTGCTTTACGCGCCGCTGGTGATCACGGGACTGCACCATATGTCCAACGCCATTGACCTGCAGCTGAGCACTGATTACGGCGGCACCATGCTGTGGCCCATGATCGCCCTCTCCAACATTGCCCAGGGCTCTGCGGTGCTTGGCATGATCGTTCTTCAGAAAAAGAATGCGGAGGCTCAGGAGGTGAACGTGCCCGCCTGTATCTCCTGTTACCTGGGAGTGACGGAGCCGGCCATCTTCGGTGTAAACTTAAAGCATCTGTTCCCCTTCGTGTGCGGCATGATCGGGTCTGCTCTGGCGGCCATGGTCAGCGTGGCCACAGGCACCACAGCCAACGCCATCGGTGTGGGCGGACTTCCGGGTATCCTGTCCATTCAGCCCGCCAGCATGCTCAGCTTCCTGCTGTGTATGGTGATTGCCGTGGCGGTTCCCTTTGTGCTCACCATCCTTGTGGGAAAGAAAAAGCTCTCCCCAGCAGAGCAGGGGCAGGGAAATGGCGCGGCTATGGCAGATGGCGCGGCCGGGTTCCAGGAGTCTGCTGCCGGAGAAATATCTCAGTTTGAGACGGAGGATGGCCGGGAGGAGAAGACCGTTTCCGGCGGCAAGGTGGAACTGAAGGCTTTCCTGAAAGGCCAGGTGATACCCCTGGCGGATGTGAAGGACGGTGTGTTCTCTGAGGGCGTGATGGGAGACGGTCTGGCTATCATTCCGGAGAATGATACGCTGTATGCTCCGGCAGACGCCACCGTGGCCATGCTGATGGAAGAGTCTCGCCATGCCTGCGGCCTGACCCTGGCAGGCGGTGTGGAGTTGCTGCTCCATGTGGGAATCGACACAGTGGAGATGAAAGGAGATGGCTTTACCTATCTGGTGAAGGAAGGCCAGCAGGTGAAGGCGGGGGATCCCCTGATCCGTTTTGACCGGGAAAAGATCAAGGCGGCGGGGCATCCCGATGTGACGGTCTGCATCTTTACCGAGGAGGGCGACGCAAAGAATATTCAGTTCCACACCGGTATGCAGGCGGAGGAGAAGCAGACGGTTGTTGCGGAATATGAGTAAACAGTTACTATTCACAGCCGTTTCAGAACTGAAAACAGATGTGTCGTGCTTGCACGTAAGCATCTGTTTTCAATTCTGAAACTGGACTGCGAAGCAGTCGCCCCGCCCACATAAGCAGTCTTAGCTCCGTCAGGAGCGGGACTAAAGCCTCGAAGAGGCGACGAGTGCGCTGCGCATGCGGACGGGGGCTGTGAATAGTAATAAATGACTGCATTGCTGAAACATTTCAAAAAAGGAGAAGACAAATGGCAGACTTCCGTGATAAAATAATATATCAGATTTATCCCAAGTCCTTCCAGGACTCCAACGGCGACGGCCTGGGAGACCTGCGGGGCATTATCAGGAGACTGAACTATCTGCGGGATCTGGGAGTAGATTACCTGTGGATCACACCGTTTTTTGTATCCCCCCAGCGGGACAACGGATATGATGTGGCGAATTACCGCGAGATCGATCCTGCGTTTGGAACCATGGAGGATTTGGAGGAGCTGATACGCGAAGGCAAGAAGCGCGGGATTGGATTAATGTTTGATATGGTGTTCAACCACACCTCCACAGCCCATGAGTGGTTTCAGCGGGCCCTGGCGGGGGAGAAGAAGTACCAGGATTACTATCTGTTCCGGGATGGAGAACCGGATACGCCTCCCACCAACTGGCAGTCCAAGTTTGGCGGATCGGCCTGGGAGTATGTGCCTGGCCTTGGCAAGTGGTATCTTCACCTGTTTGATGTGACCCAGGCGGACCTGAACTGGGACAACCCCCAGGTGAGAGAGGAACTGAAGGATGTGATCCGCTTCTGGAAGAAAAAGGGAATTGCTGGTTTCCGCTTTGATGTGGTGAACCTGATTTCCAAACCCGCTGTCTGGGAAAATGACTATGAGGGAGACGGAAGACGGTTCTACACCGATGGCCCCCACGTTCATGAGTACTTAAGAGAGCTGGTTCATGATACGGGAATTCAGGATATGGTGACGGTGGGAGAGATGTCCTCCACCACCCTGGAGCACTGCATCCGCTATTCGAATCCCGGGGAAGAACAGCTGTCCATGTGCTTTAATTTCCATCATTTGAAGGTGGATTACAAGAACGGGCAGAAATGGGAGCTGACACAGCCGGATTATCAGAAATTGAAGGATCTGTTTGCCGACTGGGAGGAGGGACTTCAGGCCGGAGGAGGGTGGAATGCCCTGTTTTGGTGCAACCATGACCAGCCCCGCATTGTCTCCAGACTGGGAGATGAAGGAAAATACTGGAGAGAATCCGCCAAGATGCTGGCGGCCAGCATCCATCTGATGAGGGGAACTCCCTACATTTATCAGGGGGAGGAGATTGGCATGACCAATCCCCACTACGACACCATTGAGAAATACCGGGATGTGGAGAGCATCAACTATTACCACATTCTGCTGGAGCAGGGAAAGACGGAACAGGAAGCCCTTGACATTCTGGCGGCCCGCTCCAGAGACAACAGCCGCACCCCCATGCAGTGGACCGGGGAAGCGGGAGCGGGATTCTCGGAGGCGCAGCCCTGGCTGTCCCTGGCGGACAACTATACCGAGATCAATGTGAAAGCCCAGGAGAAGGATGAGACCTCCATCCTGGCATTTTATAAAAAACTGATTGCCCTTCGCAAAGAGAAGGAAGTGATCTCCAAAGGAAGCATTGCCTTTTTGGAGAGGACCAACCCGGACGTGCTGGCCTACCGGAGAGATCTGGAGGATCAGGAACTGCTGGTGTGGAACAATCTGAAAGACAGTGAGGCCACGGTGGAGCTTCCCGCCGGATGGGAGAAGTTTCAGGTGATTTTGTCCAACTATGACGGAAAGCCGGAAAATACCCGGGACGGCAGAATGAAATTAAGGCCATATGAGACAGTGGCTGCAGAGAGAAAGGAGAACAAAGAACATGAAGCAGTTTGAGTACACCATCACGGACGAGGTGGGAATCCATGCAAGACCGGCCGGCATCCTGGTGAAGGAGGCCAAAAAGTACGAAAGCAAGATTACCATTACCCGCGGAGAGAAATCCGCAGAGGCGACAAAGCTGATGGCCATCATGGGTCTTGGCGTAAAGTGCGGCGAGACGGTGAAGGTGGAAATTTCCGGAGCGGACGAGGATGCGGCTTACGAAGGCATCAAGGCATTCTTTGAGGCGAATTTCTAATCGGTCAGCCAGGCGATGAATCATAGGAGGGGCTGTCGTAAAAGATCTGCGATGGTTTTCCGGCAAGGACAGATGCCGGAAAACCATCGCGGACGTTACGGCGGCTCCTTTTTTGTTTCATAGTTACTATTCACAGCCGTTTCAGAATTGACAGCAGGTGCGTCGTGCTTGCACGTAAGCATATGTTGTCAATTCTGAAACCAGACTGTGAAGCAGTCACCCCGCCCCACATAAGCAGTCTTAGCTCCGCAAGGAGCGGGACTGGAGCCTCGAAGAGGCGACGAGTGCGCATGGGGCGGGGCGGCTGTGAATAGTAACGTTCCATAGGAAACCGGGCAGGCTCCTTTTTTGCTCTGGCCCTGACAGGAAAACGGTGGTATAATGGGAAGAAACTGCGCGGAGGTATGCGCGGAAATCTGGGACAGAGAAAGAAGGACAGCGATGAAGATAGCGGCATACAGCTACAGGGATTTTGATGAGGCCAGATATTTTAAAAAATTTTCCCGGCAGTACGGCGTGGAGATTGTTCCGGTGAGGGAGGCGCCAAACCGGGAGAACGCGGCGCTGGCCGCCGGGTGCCAGGGGGTCAGCGTCATCACCACACCCATCACGGAGGAGATTATCCGGGCCTGGAAGGAGGCGGGGGTGAAGCACATTTCCACCAGAACCGTAGGATATGACCATGTGGATGTGGAGGCCGCCAGACGTTTGGGCATGGCGGTGAGCAATGTGACCTACTCCACGGGAAGTGTGGCGGATTACACGGTGATGCTGATTCTCATGGCCCTGCGGAGAATGAAATCCATCATCAAGCGGGCGGAGGGCATGGACTATTCCCTGCCGGGAAACATTGGCAGGGAGCTGGCGGATCTGACCGTGGGTGTGGTGGGAACGGGAAAGATCGGCATCCATGTGATGCGCAATCTTTCCGGCTTTGGCTGCCGGATTCTGGCCAGCTCCCCCCATGAAAAGCCGGAGGCCAGACAGTACGGCACCTACTGCAGCCTGGAGGAGCTGTTTCGGGACAGCGATGTGATTACCTTCCATGTGCCGGCAGGGGACGGCACCTTCCACATGGTAAACCGGGACACCCTAGCCTCCATGAAGGACGGTGTGGTGCTGGTGAATACGGCCAGGGGCAGCATCATTGACACCCAGGCCCTGATTGAGGCCCTGGAGAGCGGGAAAGTGGGAGCCGCGGCCCTGGATGTGATTGAGCATGAGATCGGAATCTTTTACGGGGACTATAAATATCAGGTGATCGGACACCGGGAGATGTCTATTTTAAAGGATCTGCCCAATGTGCTGATGCTGCCCCACATGGCTTTTTACACGGAAAATGCCATATCCGATATGGTGGAGCATTCCATCGCCCATATTGTGGGCGGTGATGGGAACGTGGTGGCTTAAGATGGCGGAAAGATGTGGAAAACCGGAACAGAAAGGGAAATGAAAAAGACAGATGGAAGCAAAAAAGAAACACCTGGAGCATGTAATCAGCCTGGTCTATCCGGATTCGATTGCCCGGGAGATGGGCATCGAGGCGGGAGATGTGCTGCTGGAAATCAACGGACAGCCCATGGAGGATGTGTTCGACTACCGCTACCTGATGAAGGATGAGTACGTGGAGGTGCTGATTGGCAAGCCCTCCGGGGATGAATGGCTGCTGGAGATTGATAAGGAGTACGATGAGGACCTGGGGGTGGAGTTTGAGAACGGGCTGATGAGTGAGTACCGCTCCTGCACCAACAAATGTATCTTTTGTTTCATTGATCAGATGCCCCCGGGAATGAGGGAGACGCTGTACTTTAAAGATGACGATTCCCGGCTGTCCTTTCTCCAGGGGAATTACATTACCCTCACCAACATGAAGCAGGAGGATATTGACCGGATCATCCGGATGCATCTGGCTCCCATCAATGTGTCGGTGCACACCACCAACCCTGAGCTTCGCTGCCAGATGCTGCACAACCGGTTCGCGGGGGAAAAACTGAAATTCCTGGATCAGCTCTATGACCACCGCATCGAGATGAACGGGCAGATTGTGTGCTGCCGCCGGGTCAATGACGGGGCGGAGCTGGAGCGGACCATAGACGATCTGGCGAAATATCTGCCCTTTATGCGCAGCGTGTCCGTGGTGCCGGCGGGGATCACAAAGTACCGGGAGGGCTTGTATCCCCTGGAGCTGTTTTCCGGGGAGGAGGCGGAGACGGTCATCGACCTGATTGAGAGCCGCCAGAAAAAATATTTTGAGGAGTACGGACTCCATTTCGTCCATGCCAGCGATGAGTGGTATTTCCTTGCGGGAAGGGATTTCCCGGAGGAGGAGCGGTATGACGGCTACATTCAGCTGGAAAATGGTGTGGGCATGATGCGGCTGTTTATGAATGAGTTTGATCAGGCGCTGGAGATGCGGACGGGAAGCCCGGACTATCCGGAAGTGAAGGAGAGGACATCCAGATGCCTTACCATCGCCACGGGAAAACTGGCTTACTCTACGGTGAAGGGCTTTGCCCGCCGGATGATGGAGTCCTTCCCGGGGCTTTCCATCCATGTGGCCATGATCCGCAATCGTTTTTTCGGGGAGACCATCACCGTGTCCGGCCTGATCACCGGGCAGGATCTGGTGGGGCAGCTCCTGGAGCAGAGAGCGTCGGGAGAGGACCTGGGCGAAACTCTTTTGATACCGGAAAATATGCTGCGCATGGGCGAGCAGGTGTTTCTGGATGATATGACGGTTGACCAGGCAGAGAAAGCCCTGGGAATGAAGATCTGCCCGGTGGACGCGCCGGGGGAGGATTTCGTCCGGGCGATTTTGGATCCCGGCTATGGAATGAACCGGGAGAACGATAATTTTGTATATATTCAGGCCTACAACGGGGCCAGGGAGGTAAATGACAATGCAGATGAGCCGTGACGAGAGAGAGACCATTTTATTTGATCTGGACGGGACGCTTCTGCCCATGGACATCAAGAAATTCGAGCAGGCATATTTTGGCGGGCTTTGCAGAGCCATTCCGGAGATCCCGCCCAAGGAACTGATGGCCGCCGTGTGGAACGGGGTGAAGGCCATGGTGATGAATGACGGAACCCGCACCAACCGGGAGGCCTTTGGGGAGAGCTTTGAGCGGGACGGCTATGATTACTTTGGCAGCGAGGAGCGGTACCTGGAGTACTACCGCACGGACTTTCAGAAATGCGCCCAGGTCTGCCAGGTGACGGATCTGAGCCGGGAGCTGGTGCACACCCTTCAGAGGAAGGGATACCAGGTGGCTATCGCCACCAATCCCATCTTTCCCCGGATTGCCACCTGGTCCAGACTGCGCTGGCTGGGCCTGTCGGCGGAGGAATTTCCCCTGGTGACCACCTTTGAGAACAGCCATTTTGCCAAGCCCAATCTCCGATATTATCAGGAGGTGTGCGAGAAACTGGGGGTTTCCCCAAAAAACTGCATCATGGTGGGCAATGATGTGGAGGAGGATGGCTGCGCCGCGTCCCTTGGCATGGAGGTGATGCTGGTGCGGGACTGTCTGCTGAACACGAAACAGCTTTCCACGGAAGGGTTCTGGATGGGAACGCTCCGGGATGTGATGGACTGGGCCAGAGAATTGCCGGAGGTTAAGAGGATTGGCTAGTCGAAGGTGAAAGAGAAAGATAAGCTGCCGCAAAAGGAGAAGAGGGATAAAGATACGGCCGTCTCCTTCTGCGGCAGCTTTTTCTGGGGAAAAAACGGCTTTCGTCTTTCACTGGCATATCATCATCCGGGAAAGAATGTAAAATATCTATAAAGTCATTGACAGTCCCCAGGCGCAGTGTTATATTTTTCGTTGAACAAATGTTGAACGAAATGGAGGCGAAGAAAAATGAGCGGCGGGACAGTGGGCGGAGGCGGTCTGCGCCAGGAGCAGGCCGCCGCTACGAGAAAGAAGCTGCTGGAATCAGCCCAGCGGCTGTTCGGAGAGAAGGGATATAAGGGAACGCCGGTCCGTGAAATTAACCGCAGCGTGAACCTGGGAGATGGTCTGATCTACCACTATTTCCCGGGCGGAAAGAAAGAAATTTTCCAGGCGATTGTGGAGGAGAACGTAAAGCAGATCATGCAGCGTCTGGACTACAGCAGCAGGATTGGGGAATTTGTGGATACACCTTTGAAAAAGCTGCTGGAGACGGTCTACCTCAGTTTTATCCAGGTGGTGGACAGCCATCTGGATATTCTGCGTATTCTATTCCGGGAAAATGAAGTGAGGGGATTGGTGTCCAAAGAGCAGATGATGCATCTGGTGGGAAAGCGGGATCCCTGGTTCCCGAAAGTGCTGAGGAAAAAAATGGAGCGGGGAGAGCTGCGGCAGATGGACTGTGAGATGGCTGCCCGGAGCCTGAACGCGATTTTGATGAATCATGTCATGATTAAGGTCTTTTGCATTGGCCCCAGCAATCTTGAACTGGCAGAGGAACGGCACCGGCTGGTGGACTACCAGGCAAGTATGTGGCAGGCAGATGACTGGGGAGAAGCGACCGAAGAGAGACTATAGCAGAAAGGAGTAAATTGTGGTATGATACATTTGTTGAAATATTTAAAAAAGAATGACTGCCTAATGGCGCTTCTGTGCGTGGTGATGGTAGTGGGGCAGGTATTTTTAAATCTGAAGCTGCCCGATTATACCAGGGAGATCACGGTTCTGATCAGTTCGGAGGACACGGACCTGTCTAAATATTTTACAGCGGGCGGCAAGATGCTGGCCTGCGCGGTGGCCACCGCGCTTCTGGCCGCGGCGGTGGGATACCTGGCCGCCAGGATTGCTGCCGATTTCAGTTATGAACTGCGGGGCAGGGTGTTCCGGAAGGTGGCGGATTTCGGCGCGGCTGAAATCAAAAAGTTCAGCACGGCCAGCCTGATTACCCGTACCACCAACGACATCACCCAGATTCAGATGGTGATTGCCATGGGACTGCAGGCGCTGATTATGGCTCCCATCATGGCGGTGTGGGCCGTGGTCAAGATTGTGGGCAGAAACTGGCAGCTGTCTGTGGTGACAGCCGCCGCCGTGGTGCTGCTGGTTTTGGTGATCGGCATTCTGATGATGGCGGTGCTGCCCAAATTCCGGATTGTGCAGAAGCAGGTGGATGATGTGAACCGGATCACCAGAGAGAACCTGACCGGCCTTCGGGTGGTGAGGGCTTTCAATGCAGAGCAGTATCAGGAGGACAAATTTGAGGAGGCCAACAGCAAGCTGATGAAAACCCAGATGTTTACCATGCGGGGAATGGCCTTCCTGTTTCCGGCCATGACGCTGATACAGAGCGGCCTGACCCTGGCTATCTACTGGGTGGGGGCATGGCTGATCAATGACATTGAGATTCCCGCAGGAGGAGGACTGGCCGGCATGGCACAGACAGCGGCGGCCATGTCCGCCCGGGCCAATATGCTGGGCGATGTGGTTACCTTCACCTCCTACGCCATGTATGTGGTGATGTCCTTCCTGCTTCTGATGGCCATCTTTATGATTGTCCCCAGAGCCCAGGTTTCCGCCAAGCGTATTAATGAGGTGCTGGATGCCCCCATCGCCGTGAAGGAAGGCCGGGAGACAGAAGGGCAGGAGACGGGGACGGTGGAGTTCCGGGATGTATCCTTCCGCTATCCGGATGCCTCGGAGGACTGCTTAAAGCACATCAGCTTCCGGGTGAAGAAGGGACAGACCATCGCCTTTATCGGCGCCACCGGATCCGGTAAGTCCACTCTGGTTGGCCTGACTGCCAGGCTGTTTGACGCAACCCGGGGAGAGGTGCTGGTGGACGGCAGAAATGTGAAGGATTATTCCTTCCAGGCCCTCTACGGCAAGCTGGGCTACGTGACCCAGAAGGCGGTGCTGTTTTCAGACACCATCGAGCAGAATGTGGCCTTCGGTGATCCAGGACATGAGATTACCGCGGAGGATGTGAATGAGGCTCTGGATATTGCCCAGGGCAAGGAATTTATAGAGAAGATGGAAGGAGGAGTGCAGTCGGCCATCTCCCAGGGCGGGAGCAATGTTTCCGGCGGGCAGAAACAGCGTCTGGCCATTGCCAGAGCCATCGCCAGAAAGCCGGAAATACTGATTTTTGACGATTCCTTCTCTGCGCTGGATTATAAGACAGACAGGGAGCTGAGACGGAGAATTGGGACGGATCTGAAGGGAACCACCTGTATGATCGTGGCCCAGCGTATCGGAACGATCCGGCATGCGGATCAGATCGTGGTGCTGGACGACGGTGAGGCGGTGGGCATCGGTACCCATGAGGAGCTGATGAAAACCTGTAGTGTATACCGGGAGATTGCATTGTCACAGCTGTCCCAGTCGGAGCTGGCGTAAAGGAGGTGCGAAGATGGCTGGAATGAATAAGAATATACAGAAACCGAAAAACATCAAGACGGCTCTCCAGGATCTGATGCGGTACTGCAAGGGCGAGCTGGCTCCCATTATATTCGCTCTGGTGCTGGCGGCGGCGGGAGCGGTGCTGACGATCATCGGACCCGACCAGATCAGCAAAATTACAGACTATCTGTACAATGGCCTGACCGGTACCATCGATATGGAAGGCATTACAAGGGTTGCCCTGACGCTGTTGGCTATTTACCTGGTAAGCGCCCTGTGCACCTTTGGTCAGCACTTTACCATGGCCACGGTGACGCAGATTGTATCCAAGAGAATGAGAAGTGATATTGATCGGAAGATCAACCGTCTTCCCTTAAAATACTTCTCGGGCCACTCCTTTGGAGATGTGCTCTCCCGGGTGACTAACGATGTGGATACCATCGGACAGGGGCTCTCCAACAGCCTGGCGGCCATCGTATCCTCGGCAGCCCAGTTTATCGGCTGTCTGGTGATGATGTACTGGACCAACTGGGTGATGGCCACCACCACAGTCATTACTACATTGGTGGGGCTGTTCCTGATGGTAGTGATCATGAAGCATTCCCAGAGATACTTTATTGACCGCCAGAGAAATCTGGGAAGGATGAACGGCTACATCGAGGAAATGTACAGCGGCCACGATGTGATCCGTATTTCCGGCGGGGAGCGGCAGGTGCTGGAGCGGTTCTCCGAGATGAACGAGGGTGTGCGCAGCGCCGATTTCAAATCCCAGTTTCTGTCCGGACTGATGCAGCCGCTGATGAATTTTGCCGGCAATCTGGGCTACGTGGCGGTGTGTATCGTGGGAGCGGTGATGACCATTAACGGCCAGATTACTTTTGGCGTGATTACGGCATTCCTGATTTATGTTCGCCTGTTTGAGCAGCCCTTAAGACAGATCTCCCAGGGTATGACCAACATGCAGTCCGCGGCGGCGGCATCGGAGCGGGTGTTTGAGTTCTTAAATGAGGAAGAGATGGAGGATGAGTCAGACAAGCCTCAGAGGATTGACAAAGTGAGAGGAGAGGTGGAGTTTCGCCATGTGAAATTCGCCTATCCAAATGCCCCTGAGCGGGAGATCATCCATGACTTTTCTGTCCATGTGATGCCGGGACAGAAGGTGGCCATTGTGGGCCCCACAGGCGCGGGAAAGACCACTCTGGTGAACCTGCTGATGCGGTTCTTTGAGGTTACCGGCGGAGAGATTCTCATCGATGGGGTAAATACCAAGGATATTCCCAGGGAGAATGTCCACAGTCAGTTTGGCATGGTGCTTCAGGATACCTGGCTGTTCGAGGGAACGGTGCGGGAGAATCTGGTCTACAACCGCAGGGATGTGCCGGAGGAAGTGATGATCCAGGCCTGCAAGGCCTGTGGTATCCACAGCTTCATTAAGGCGCTTCCCCAGGGCTATGATACGGTGCTGGGAGAGAACACTTCCATTTCCGCAGGGCAGAAGCAGCTGCTTACTATTGCCAGGGCCATGATTCAGAACAGCCCCATGTTGATCCTGGACGAGGCCACATCCAGTGTGGATACCAGAACGGAGCTGGTGACTCAGCAGGCCATGGACCGTCTGACGCAGAAGCGGACCAGCTTTGTAATTGCCCATCGCCTCTCCACCATCAAAAACGCGGATATGATTCTGGTGATGAGAAACGGAGATATTGTGGAGTCCGGCAGCCACGAGGAGCTGCTGGAGAAGGGCGGTTTCTATGCGGAGCTGTATAAGAGCCAGTTCGAGCAGGGAGCGGAGGAAGCTCAGGCCCAGGTTGGCGGAGCCTGAGAGGAACCGTCTGTCCGACAGGAAATGCCGGATTATTTTTGAAAAAAACAGGGTAGGAGGAGAATAGGTATGAGCAAACAGACAATCGTCATTGACCGGGAATATGGAAGCGGCGGCCGGGAGGTAGCCAGAATTATCTCAGAAAAGCTGGGAATGGAATTCTATGACGGCAATCTTCTGGTGATGGCCAGTGAGAGAT